>NZ_FRDJ01000002.1 GCF_900143265.1 Fervidobacterium gondwanense DSM 13020
GAGAGTATATGTATAGGTGAGAAAGCCGGTCACCTCCATTAGGAAAGTAACCAGGATACGAGAATAAGCAAACTCACCATACCTCAAATAGGACGAAGGAATGTGAGAGTGTGGAACAAACCAGGTGGGCATAAGAGGGTTAGTTTGAGGGAAAATGGTGGGGAAGTAGTTAAAAAAAATAATCTAAGAAGGAATAAAGCGACATAAAAATAATGAATTAATTCATTAAAGATAAAAAATTAAAATTATTAAGATTTTAGATAAACTCTTTTGGAAAAGAAAGGGAAGTAAGAATTTTTTGAAAAAATAAGAAAAAACGTATTTCAGGAGGCTAATCAAAAATATTTCTTTGAAGAGGAGGGATTATTATGAAGAAGTTCGTGTTTTTAGCTTTGCTAATCATTTTTACCGTTGCCAGTTTTGCAAAAGCAACAATAACAGTGTCTGTATGGAGCTGGAATGTTGATAGGTACAAAAAGCTCGTTGCAGAGTTCAACAAATACTATCCAGATATAGAAGTAAAAATAATCGTAAATGAGCCAGATATCAACGGTTTCTTAACAGCGACCGTTTCTGCCAAAAAGGCTCTCCCAGACGTTGTTGCGGAATCATGGGAACCACTCTCGTACCCAGTTTCACAGGGTTGGGTTTATCCACTTGACGAATTCTTCAAAGATGATCCGTACATAAAGTATGTCCCAGACAGTGTAAGGAATGCATTTAAATACAACAACAAAACTTACGCACTTGGCGAAAGATTACACTTTGAGTGTATCGTTCTGAATCTTGATTTGCTCAAAAAATTGAATTTGACAGCTCCGACGTACGAAAATTGGACCGTTGACCTTTTCAAGAACTATGCAAGAAGAGCAACCACAAAGGAGTACTCTGGAATAAATCAATTGTGGGAATTTGATACGTTCATGGCAGCTATTTTGAGCAAAGAGACAACATTCTGGAGCTTTGACCCAGATAAATGGGAATTCGATCTCGTTAACGGTGGATGGATACCGGCAATAAAATTGCAAAAGGAACTGAAATCAATACCAGGACTTGTTGCTGATGACTTGATAAACCAAGATATGAGAAATCAAGGACAGCTCGATGATTATCAGAAAAAATTCGGCAAAGACGCAGATGCATTTAGGGAATCGAAAGTCTTAATGGGATTCGAAGCAACGTACGACTGGAGTTGGCTCAGAACAGTACCTTGGAACTTCGATTATTACCCAGTTCCACATGATCCAAAAATCGGCATACGGTTACCAGTGCACATTAACTATACGTTTGTGAGTTCAACAACAAAGTATCCTAAGGAAGCATTCTTGTTTGCAAGGTTCTTAACATATGATCCAAGAGGCGTTGTGGCAAGGCTCAAACTATACGAATCTGAAGGTGTGGAAAATGGTAGACTTACAGACTGGTTCATCCCAGCAACAATGCATCCAGATGTTGTTAAATACTTTGAGACTTTGAAAATTCCAAATGGTATAAAGTGGATGCTCAAGAATCTTGACAAAACAGTCCGTGTTGATATGTGGAAGATAGTTCCTGGCTGGTTCGAAGCGATTTGGGATGTCATATTCCCAGTTAATGAAAAGATAAGAAGAGGAGAAACGACACCAGAAGCTGTTGCAAAGGAGACTCAGGATAAAGCAAACAAAGTTATAAAGGAATCCTGGACCATATTTGCTAAGAAGTTAGCTGATGCAGAAAAGAAATTCCCACAAATCAGAAAACAAATCGAAGGTAAATAATTAATTAAATTACTTCCACCGATGGGCATAATTTTTAGCCGTCGGTGGATTTATAACCAAAGTTGGTGGGGAGTTGATAATAAGTGAGGAAGTTTGTCATTTGGTCTTCTATAATTGTCTCAGTTGTGGTTGGTTTATTGATTATTCTCTATTGGACAGGAAAGTTAACTTATGAAAGTTATGCACTCAATATATCCAACTTAAGAACTTCTTCCGTAGCATCGACAGAAAACCTTGCAAAACAAGGCTTTAAGAATCTTATGGAACAACGGATCAGTCGTGCACAAGACTACGGCATCAGTGTTTTGGATACTCCTGTTTTGTTAAACAACGACGAATCGTTTAAGTTAATAGTTAATATGCCAGAAAGAGGTCTATACTACGCAATCTTGAAGTACAGGTATACTCAACAATTATCGAGCACTGGCGCACTTGAAGTGAATGTCAACAGTGTGCCATATTTGGCTATCTTGGACAACTATTCATACTACAACTACAGTGAAAAAGTGTACGATAGGTACGGTAACGAGATCACTCCGGAGCAAATTCCTTTTGACGATTCTTTCGTTTCATATTTAAAGGATTCACACCGCATCGGTAGTTTACCGATATTGTTTGAATTAAATGATGGAGATAATGAAATTGAAATAAAGAACACAAGGCGCCCTATAATTTTAGAAGGGTTATATTTTGTGCCGATTTCGAAAGAGTTCAGTACAGTATCATATGCAAAATACATAGAAAGCAATCCTAAGAAAAATGATATAGGAAACGAGAAGCCAATCTTGATAGAGGCAGAGCATATGGCTTTCAAATCCGACTCTTTGGTATCTATAGTGAATGAACAAACTGCGCAAGTTTCACCATATGAATTACTTAAGAAGAAAGTCAATGTAATAGACGAGAATACATTTAAACAGTCGGGACAAGAAGTCCATTGGAGTTTCTATATCCAAGAACCTGGGTATTACAAGATTGCGTTCAGATACAAGCAATCTTTGAATCGTGGGGTACCTGTATACAGGAGAATCTACATAGATGGAAAGGTTCCGTTTACTGAGCTCATGAGTTATAAATTTCCGTTCACAGGATTTAAGTGGGTTGACTTTACGTTGTCTGACAATAATGGAAAGCCATATGAGATTTACTTGGACAAAGGTTACCATACGTTGTCTTTGGAAGTCACTACAGGCGTATATGAAGAGAGCGTGAGATTTTTACAAGATAGTGTGAAAACTTTACAAGCGATAGGTCTGGATATACGCAAATTAGTTGGTAATAACCTTGACCCGAACAGGACTTGGAATATCGAAAAGTACTTACCAAATGTTGTTAGTGATCTCAAGTCTATAGCAACGAACTTGCGACTACAACACAACAAACTAATCGGGATTGTTGGACAGAAGGGCCTTCCTTCTATTGCCGACATGTTGGTGTGCGCCGGAATAATAGAGAATATTTTAAAGCGTCCCGAACGCATACCTTTTTATCTTGATGTTATAAGTGAAGGAGCAGCATCTGTTGCACAAAGGTTATCAGAGCTTTCGATGAACCTTCGCAACCAACCTATGGGGATCGACAGGGTACTGATCTACCAAGGCGAGAGTGAGAAGTACATCCCAAAAGCTAATGCATTTTTGATTACTGCGTACGAAGAACTTCACAAATTGTGGCTCTCTTTCTTTAATAAGAACGAGGCTTATTCGATATACGAGAAGGTAGATGAGAGAAGCTTGAGGATATGGGTTAATAGGCCTATTCAATACGTCGAAACTCTGCAGTACTTAACCGATACTGATTTCACAAGGAAAACAGGCATAAAGGTTGTTTTCTCAGCGATGCCAAACGAACAGAGGTTAATCCTTGCGAGTGCAGCGGGAAACGCGCCTGATGTGGCTCTAAGTATCAGCAACTGGATACCTTTTGAACTCGCTATCAGGAATGCCCTTTATCCGTTGTCCAACTTTCCAGATTTCTACAGTTTTGTGAGCAGAAATATAAACGTTGAAACTTTACTTCCGATGGTCATAGAAGATAAGGTTTATGGCATAACGGAAACGCAGAACTTCTATGTGCTTTTCTATAGAAAAGACATTCTCGACAAGCTCGGAATTCCAGTTCCGAATACTTGGGACGATGTGAAGAAGATTTTACCGGAGTTACAGAGAAGAGGTATGAATTTCTCTATCCCAATGTGTGAACAAACAACAAAATATTTCAACACTACAGCTCCGTTCTTCTTCCAAAATAACGCAAGACTTTATACAGAGGATGGGGTCAAAACGGCTATAAACACTGAAGAAGGAGTTAAGTCATTTGAGCTAATGACTGAAATATTCACCATATTCGGTATCCCTGAACAAGTTGCTAATTTTTATAATTCTTTCAGATACGGACGTATACCAATCGGTGTTGGAGATTTCGGTTTGTATGTAACGTTGATGAACGCAGCGGATGAGATATACGGATTGTGGGATATAGCACCGTCCCCAGGGGTAGTCGATGAGGAAGGTAATGTATTGAGATATCAAGTTGCCGGAGACAGGGCAGATGTCATATTTGCAACGTCTGAGAAGAAAGAAAAAGCTTGGGAATTCATAAAATGGTGGATGTCTAAAGAGACACAACTGAAATTCGCACGTACATTGATCAACAGATACGGACCTTTGTACATATGGAACACGGCGAACATAGAGGCATTCAAAGAGCTTGATTTCATAGATGAGAGACATAAGAAAGTAGTTTTAGAACAATGGCGCTGGATAAGGGAAGTTCAACGACACCCTGGAGGATACATGACAGAGCGCGAAATCAGTAACATCTGGAACAGGGTTGTTGTAGAAGGTGCACCACTTAGAACGGCGATTGACAGATCAGTGATTCTTATAAATAGAGAGCTTGAAAGAAAGTTGACTGAATTTGGATATATCAAAGAAGGTAAGGTGTTGAAGAATTACAGGATGTACGACTCAATGGAAGAATTCATGAGAGTTAATAACGTTCCTATGCTGAATGTACTGAAGAACGTTGAGGAAAGTAATGAAGAGAGTAACGAAATAGGTAATGATGATCGAGGTGATACCGATGAAAATCAGTTCTAAAAAGGATAAGGGCCATTGGATATTGCTATCACCATACTTGGTTTTGTTTTTAATATTTATCGCACTCCCGGTAATAGTTGCGATATATTTATCCTTCACTTATTTTAACGCAATAGAGAGACCAACTTGGATAGGACTGCAAAACTACATAACGCTCATCACAAGAGACACGCTTTTCATGCAAAAGGTATTACCAAACACGATAAAGTACGCACTTATCGTTGGAGTTGGCGGGTATATCTTATCATTTATCCTAGCTTGGCTTGTTGCTCAATTGACGCGCGTTCCACGTACTATCTTTGCTCTTATTCTATACTCACCATCTCTTACAGCCGGTGTTACTATGACTGTCTTGTGGCGTGTCATTTTCAGTGGTGATCAGCAAGGTTATCTAAATGCGTTGCTTTTAAACCTTGGATTGATTGATAAACCGATTCAATGGTTGCAATCGCCCGAACATCTTATGGACATAATGATTTTAGTTGCACTGTGGAGCAGTATGGGTGTTGGTTTCTTGGCAATGCTGGCTGGTATATCGAACATAGACGAACAATTGTATGAAGCGGCGTATATTGATGGAATCAAGAACAGACTTCAAGAAATAATATATATAACCATTCCAGCGATGAAGCCTCAGATGCTTTTCGGAGCGGTTATGTCAATAGTCAATACATTTACATCCGCTGGCATCGGTGTAGCTCTCTCAGGTTCAAACCCCACACCACAGTATGCGGGTCAATTGATAGTGAACCACGTAGAAGATTATGGATTTTTGAGGTACGAAATGGGATACGCCGCGGCTCTTTCAGTGGTTCTACTTTTAATTATTTGGTTTTTCTCAAGAGTCGCGTGGCGATTGTTTGGTGAAAGATAGGCTCTTTTAAAAGAGAGGTGGAAAAAATGGCAAAATTTTCGACGAAGACGAATCCACGGTATTTCCATAAGAGTCAGCTTAAATTCTATTTCATATTGACACCTATCGCTATTTTCATGTTGTTACCGATAATATTTATCTTTTCGCAAGCTTTTAAACCAGTTGATGAGCTTTTCCTCTATCCGCCGAGGTTCTTTGTTAAAAGACCAACTTTGGCGAATTTCTACGAGTTGTTCGCCATGACCAGAACTTCGACTATACCCGTGAGTCGATACCTTATGAACAGTATACTGACTGCGTTTTTCGTTGTTCTGTTTACGATAATAATTTCTGTGTTCGCTGGTTACGCTCTTTCTAAAAAGCAATTCAAAACAAAGAATCTGTTATTCACGATAAACAACCTTGCGTTAATGTTTGTTCCTGTGGCAGTTATAATACCAAGATATCTATTAATCCAGGAGCTGAGACTTATAGACACGTTTTTGATAAATATACTTTCGTTGTTGGCAATGCCAATTGGTGTTTTCTTGATAAAGCAGTTCATAGATCAGATACCAGATGCACTTATAGATGCTGCACTCGTAGATGGTGCTAATGATTTCCAGATAATTTTTAATCTAATAATTCCTATGCTAAAACCCGCTATTTCAACCGTTGGAATATTAGCATTTCAAGTGGCATGGAATAGCGCCGAAGCCTCTTTGTATTACATAAACAATGAAAATTTAAAGACATTCGCTTTCTACGTTTCAAACCTTACGCAGACCACAGGAAACACGATTGCCGGACAAGGAATTGCCGCAGCAGCGGGATTAATTATGTTCGTTCCGAACCTTGTATTATTTATAATCATGCAATCGCGAGTAATGAACACAATGGCTTACAGTGGTCTTAAGTAACCGAAGTGAATTTTGAGCGAATTTTGATATGGGTGGTGCTTGAAAAGTGCAGCCAAAAGTTAGTATAAGATTTTTGATTATCATATCTCTATGTTTTGTCTTTCAAACATTGTTGAGCAATAACAGTCCGTTTCTGACTTACACAATCTCCGGTAGGAATGAGTGGAAAATTACTCAGGATGCGTATGTTGTGAGTGAAGTTCTCTTTAAAGATTTGGACCTTTACTATCCTGAGGACATATTCATCAAAGATGGCAAGATGTATATTGCAGATTCTGGAAATGCAAGAATAGTTGTTTACGATATGAAAACAAGAAAAGTAAGCTTGATTGGTGAATTCTCGCTTTGGCAACCTACAGGTGTCTTTGTTGATGAAAATTATGTATACGTTGCAGATCCAGGAACTTCTGAAGTGATTGTTTTCGACAAAGAAGGAAACGAGGTAAAAAGAATCGGTAGGCCCTCAAACCCGTTGTTTGGCGAAGGTGCGAATTTCAAACCCAAAGAACTTATCGTTGACAAAAGAGGAAATCTATACATAGTCAGCGAGGGCACTTTTGAAGGTGTAATCCAGCTTGACCAGAATGGCGAATTTCTTGGCTACTATGGAGCAAATCTCGCATCTATGACACTATTAGACAAGATCATTGACATCTTCTATACGCGCGAACAAAAAGAAAGACTACTAAACAGAATCCCAAAGCCGTACACGAATATCACAATTGATAGCAAGGGGCTCATATACACCGTAACACAAAAAGAAAGAGGAAACGCTATAAAGAAGCACAACACCCTTGGTAACAACATACTGCCGATATCGAGAGAAGCAAGGATGATTGATGAACCGAATTTTATAGATTTAGCAGTTGATGATAGCGGAAGGATATACGCCTTAACCGAAACAGGACTGGTTTATGAATACGATGCTGAAGGCAACCTTATCGTTTCATTCGGTGGACGCGCAATTGCCACTGAGAGAAACGGTCTCTTTACTGTTGCTGCTGCAATCTGTGTTGATGAAAATGGCAAAATTTACGTTTTAGATAAAGAACGAGGACTTGTGCATGTTTTCAATCCTACGCAGTATATAAAAACTCTTCACAAAGCCTTGGAGCTTTATTCTGAGGGTAAGTACCTGCAAAGCAAAGAGCTTTGGAAGGAAGTGATGATTTACGACGGATATTCAAAAATAGCACACTACGGTCTTGGAAAAGCGTATTTCCAAGAAGGTAATTACCGTCAGGCACTCGCAGAGTTCCGCATAGCTCAAGCAAGACGCGACTATTCCGATGCTTTCTGGGAAATAAGAAACGAGTTCTTGCAAAAGCACACAAGAGGATTATTAATTGCGTTTATAATCCTCATAATTCTTGTCTCAATACTAGATAATCTCTACAAGAGAGAAGTAATAAAATTCAGAATAGATGTTAAATCTAAACTTGTGAAGGATTTACTATACATTTGGAACATTCTTAGACATCCACTCGATACATTTTACTACATACAGAGAAAGAGGTATGGTTCAGTCCTTTCAGCAACTATAATTTACGCGATTTTCTTTATAGTTATACAGTTAGAATATTTTGGACGGAGTTTCATTTTCAATCTGAACACAGCAGACAGAAGTGTTGGTTTTGTCTTTTTAGCAAGTTTTGCACCCGTGTTTTTGTGGGTCTTTGCGAATTACCTTGTCAGTTCAATAAACGATGGGCGAGGAACTTTACGAGACATATATATCTTCACCGCTTACAGCTTTGCGCCTTATATACTGTTCCAGCCATTCGTTATTCTTCTAACGTACATTCTTTCATATAACGAAGCGTTTCTTGTTTCGTTTGCTTCTGACATCTTCATCGCATGGAGTGCCGTTTTACTCTTCACAGGTGTAAAGGAAATTCACGATTACGATATCAAAAATACCGTTAAGAGCATACTCTTAACGCTTGCTTGGGTGTTCGTTATCATACTTGTATATTCAATAGTTTACATGCTCTGGGACCAACTCGTTCAGACAGGTTACGCAATTGTTCAGGAGGTGCTCTACCGTGCACGTTAATAATATAAAAAGTGTTCTATTAATAGTAGGATCGATTATGATGATCAGTTCTATGCTTTTCAGTCAAGGTATTGGCGATGAGTTCTTATCCAATAGATTCACTCGTCCCGAGGTACCGGTAGAAATAATCTCGAAATTTACAACGCAAGATTATGAAAAGGTCGGCGATAGCGGAATATTGGAACTTTACATCGACAAGAATAGTACTTCTATGAGAGTATTAGACAAGCGTTCAGGGTACGTGTGGGGAGATGTTTTGACCGATACAGATGCCTACAACGAAATGAACGATGTTTGGAAGAATATCGCAAAATCCCTTGTAATGATAGAGTACTTTGACGATCGAGGCATTTCAAGTGTAGTTGGTTCAGCTTCACCAGATGTTAAGAAAACGTGGAAAGTCCTAAAGAATGGGGCTTCTTGTACATTGAATTTTGAACCTGTTTCGATAAGTTTCACAGTATTTGTTGAAATATTTGGTGACAAGCTCGTCTTCAGTTTGGATCAGAAGACGATATCTGAGAAAGATAAATACACTTTGGCTTCTGTAATATTTGCTCCATTTCTTGGAAGTACCATAGCGGATGAGATAAATGGATATGCATTTGTTCCAGATGGTCCAGGAGCGCTGATAAGATTCTCAAGACCGGCGCATTATTTGAACTGGTTTGAAAAGCGAGTTTACGGAAAAGATTACAGTATCGAAAATCTTGTAAGTGTAAACGACTTGCGAGCCAATAGACCAAACGATTTTCTTAGAGAGGAACCGACAGTGCTCGTTCCTGCCTTTGGTGTTGTGCACGGTGTTAAGAAAAACGCTATTTTTGGAGTAATAACTTCGGGTGCTGAGTACAGTGCAATTATTTCGTATCCAAGTGGCATACTCAGTTCTTACAACTGGACTTCCGCAAAGTTCATATACAGACAGAAGTACCTACAACCAACATCACGAAGTGGTGCTGGAATTCAGGTAGCACAAAAAGAAATGAATAAGTTCAACGCAAGATTGGAGCTTGTCTTTTTAACAGGAGATCAAGCTGATTACGTAGGGATGGCAAAGTATTATAGAGAGGCTTATTCGAAACAGATATTCGGCGAAAAGCCAACTAAAAAAGAATATAAGACAAAAGATATACCGCTCTATCTTACAGTCTTGGTAAGTGATATTGAAAAGCAGTTAATCGGACAGAAAGTTGTGCAGATTACTTCGGTGGAAAACATCAAGGCAATGAGTGAAACATTATCAAAGAGTGGAGTAGGTAATTTAGTATTCCTCCTTAAGGGTTGGGAAAAGGGAGGAGTTAACGGGAATAAGATTAACAGTACAAAGGTGGAACCAAAATTTGGCGAAATTGACGATATAGCTAAGTTTGCATTGGAGCATTCTGCGGCTTCGGGAAAATCTTTCGAATTGTACTTTGTTACTAACACGACAAGGGTAACGGAAAAACAGCTCAATCTTAAAAATGAAGTTGGATTGAATTTATCGCAGTCTTTGATTTTTGAAGAGAGAGATAACAAAGATTTGTGGCTTTACAGGAGCTATTACACAAAAATAGATTTGTCAAGTCGATATCTCGTTGAACGCATTAAAGAACTCAACAGAAACAATATAAAGAACATCGCCATTGAGGAGTTTGCAAATAAACTATATGGTCATCTTAAACGCGATGAGGAAATCTATAGAAGCGATGCACGAAAACTGGTTGAAAAAACACTATCCGATGTGAAGAATCAAGGCAACAATCTTATACTCTTCGTCCCGAATGTTTATTCATGGAAGTATATGAAAACCTTTGGAAATATACCGATGAATTCAAGTCAGTACCTTTTCGAAACCGATACGGTTCCGTTCTTACAGATAGTTCTAAGTGGTAATGTCGTGTATTTCACACCATATATGAACAATGGTTTCTTTTCAGATACCGATGTGCTCAAATCGATTGATTTTGGTGCATATCCATCGTTCATCGTCTCTTGGCTGGATAATGCTTCACTGAAGGATACACCTCTGTGGGATTATCCATCGACAAGATTTGCTGACTGGAAGTCTAAGATAGTTGAGATTTACAAGAAAATAAATGGAGCTCTTAAATACGTTAGAGGTTCTAAGATTATAGACAGGACAGTTATCCACCCTGGGTTTGTTCGTGTAGATTATGAAAACGGATACAGCATCTTGGTGAATTACACAGAAGAAAGGGTCAAATTTGGAAACGTAGTTGTTGAACCTGTTTCATACAGAGTTGTTAAAGTAGTGAGAAACGGAGTTGATGGAAATGAGAATAAGTAGAAGCGCAAGAAAAGCTATTGCTGGATATGTCTATATAATGCCTTGGATAATTGGTTTCTTGCTTTTTACGGCGTTTCCATTCTTCTATTCACTCTACTTGAGCTTTTTCCATGTCAACTTTACCGTTTCTGGAATAGAAACGGAGTACGTTGGATGGAAGTATTATATATACGCTTTCAGAAATGATACAGCATTTCCTCTGAACTTTTCAAATACGATTATAAACATAGTGCTTTCGACACCTTTGGTAGTAATCTTCGCTTTGATAGTAGCCATCTTGCTAAACAGAAAACTGCATGCAAGAACGTTCTTTAGGCTTCTGTATTTCTTGCCCGTTGTCATAATCAGTGGTCCTGTGATTTCGGAGCTTGTTACCAACAATGCTGCAAGTATAGTCGATCCAAGGAGGTACTTTATTTACAGGTTCTTCTTAATGATTCCAAACACGATTAGTTATCCGTTCTTGTACATGTTCAACAACCTTGTGCTTATACTATGGTTCTCCGGAGTCCAGATTCTTTTCTTCCTTGCTGGTCTGCAAAAGATAAGCAGTAGCATATATGAAGCCGCACAAATTGACGGTGCGAACGATTGGGTAATCTTCTGGAAGATAACATTGCCACTCGTTAGACCTTTTGTCATAGTTAACACTATATATACAATCGTCGACTTGGCATCGTTTGCTAACAACCCAGTTAACACGAGTATAACTCAGCACATGTTCGATATTGATAAGCCTTATTCGTACTCTTCAGCGCTTTCTTGGATTTACTTCGCAGCTGTGATGGGCATACTCGGCGTTGCGTACATGCTTCTGCATGAAAGGAGGAAAAAGAAAATATGAAAGATAAAAGCTTTCACTTTTCGTACTACAAGCATTTTAAAGATCCAGCGACTAAGACAATTATATATATAGTTCTCATTGGTATCGGTTATGCTTATCTTTATCCTCTCCTTTACATGATAACAACTTCGTTTATGACTGTCGATGATTTAGTAAATTCAACCGTTGTCTGGATTCCGACGAAGTTGACCATTGAAAATTTCAGAAGGGCATGGACCGTTCTCGATGCAACAAAAGCCCTTTTCAACAGCGTGTATACTTCAACACTTCCGGCACTGCTACAGACTCTTGTAACAGCCTTAATAGCTTACGGACTTTCAAGGTTTGAGTTCCCTCTGAAGCGACTTTGGATTGTATTGATGCTTGCTACTTTCTTGATCCCCACGCAAGTAACATTAGTCACAAAATACATGCTGTTCAGCCAGTTAAGGCTTACTGGAACTATTTTTTCTTCTATATTGCCAGCAACACTTGGGCAGGGCATAAGAAGTGCTATTTTCATACTCATGTACTATAACTTCTTCAACATGTTGCCAAAGGCATTTGACGAGGCAGCAGAGCTCGATGGAGCAAACTCATTCCAAATATTCTATAAAATCATACTCCCGCTTTCGCTACCGGCTATCGTAACAGCTTTCATATTCTCTTTGGTGTGGTACTGGAATGAAACGCTACTTTCCGGGTTGCTTATGGGAAACAACATCAAAACACTTCCGTTGGCACTTCGCGATTTCGTTGCAAGGTATGCCGTGTTGTTCCCAACAGCTGATGGGAGTGCAGCAAATAGGATAAATGAGGGAATTAGAATGGCCGCAACGATGATTACTATATTACCACTCTTAGTAACTTACTTGATTTTGCAGAGGTATTTCGTTGAAAGTCTCGAACGAACAGGAATTACAGGTGAGTGATAAATTGAGTATATACAAAGAAGGAGGAGGAATAGTATGGATATCGAAGCTCTTGTTTCAAAAATGACCACGGAGGAAAAGATTAGGCTTGTAGTTGGTGTTGGAGTTCTCGGTGCTTTTGGAAATCCAGAGCCGAAAGTTAGTGGTGCAGCTGGCGAGACGGCTGAAATTGAAAGGCTTGGAATACCGAAAACAGTTTTGGCAGATGGACCGGCTGGATTAAGAATAGACCCCGAGAGAAAGAACGACGAAAGAAAATATCATGCAACTGCGTTTCCCGTTGAGACGATGTTAGCGTCGACTTGGAATAGAGATATCTTAAGAAAAGTTGGCAGAGCGATGGGGGAGGAAGTTAGAGAGTACGGTGTCGATATACTCTTGGCACCAGCGATAAACATCCACAGAAATCCACTCGGCGGAAGAAATTTTGAATACTATTCAGAAGATCCGTATTTAACAGGCGAAATGGCTGCGAGTTTTGTTGAAGGTGTCCAATCTGAAGGTGTTGGCGCATGCATTAAGCACTTTGTAGTAAACGAGCAGGAAACAAACAGGATGACAATAGACACAGTTGTATCAGAAAGAGCTCTAAGAGAAATATACTTAAAACCATTTGAGATAGCTATCAAGAAGGCAAAACCTTGGACGGTGATGAGTTCATACAACAAGATGAACGGTCTGTATACCTCACAAAATAAGTGGTTGCTTAAAAAGGTATTGAGGGATGAATGGGGATTTGAAGGTTTTGTGATGACAGATTGGTTTGCTGGTGACAACGCTGCTCAGCAGATAATGTCAGAAAACGATTTGCTCATGCCTGGAAACACGTACCAGATATTCAAAAATAGAAGACCCGAGATAGAAGAAATAACAGAGGCATACGAGAAGGGCGAGATAACAGATGAAATGTTAAATGAAAGGGTTAAGGCGATACTAAGAGTGTTGGTGAAAACACCTGCTTTCAAAGGTTATAAGTACAGTAACAATCCAGACCTCGAAGCACATGCAAAGGTATCCTACGAAGCTGGTAGCGAAGGTGTCGTGTTGTTGAAAAATGATAATACACTTCCAATAAACGAAACTACCAAGATTGCCCTTTTCGGCACAGGACAAATAGAAACTATCAGAGGAGGTACGGGTAGTGGTGAAACGCACCCGCAATATATGATAAGCTTCCTTGATGGACTCTTGGAAAAAGGTTTGAACGTAGATAAAGAACTTGCAGAGTTCTATCGGAACAAGATAGCTGAATTTCGCAAGACCGACTATGTAATAACTAAAGGACAGTGGGGAGAAGATATTGTTCCAAGATTGCCTCAGGACATCATTTCACAAGAGGAGATTGAAAAGATAGCTGAACGGAATGACTTGGGTATTTATATACTTACGAGAATATCAGGCGAAGGTGTCGATAGAAAGCTCGAAAAAGGTGACTTTTATCTGACTGACGATGAATTCTCAATTATTAAAAAGCTTTCCGAAACTTTTAGAAGCAAAGGTAAGAAGTTCGCTGTAGTCTTGAACATAGGCTCACCGATAGAGATTGAAAGTTGGAAATCACTGTGCGATGCGATAGTCTTGGTCTGGCAACCAGGTCAGGAAGCTGGAAGAATACTTGCTGATGTTCTTACAGGGAAGATAAACCCGTCAGGAAAATTACCAACTACGTTCCCAAAAAGGTACGAAGATGTACCTTCGAGATCTTTCCCAGGTGAACCAAGAGAAAATCCAGCTGTTGTTGTCTACGATGAAGACATATACGTTGGCTACAGGTACTACGATACATTCAGAATAGAACCGTCATATGAGTTTGGCTTTGGACTTTCATATACAAAATTCGAGTACAAAGACCTTCAAATACAGCAGGTAGGTAATAAAATATATGTTTCTTTCACGGTAGAAAACACAGGAATGTTTGCAGGAAAAGAGGTAGCACAAGTATATGTACGTGCGCCACGTGGAAAAATTGACAAACCTTACCAGGAATTGAAAGGCTTTGAAAAGACAAAAGAATTGCAACCGGGAGAGTCTCAGAGGATTTCTGTTGAAATTCAGATTTCAAACCTTGCTTCATTCGATGGAAATTGCTGGAAGGTTGAGCCTGGAAGGTACGAAATCAGGGTTGGTGCATCATCCAGAGATATCAGACTTACTGGCTATATAGAGATAATGTAATCCTTCAACGAGGGGGCATTAGAATGGCTAAATATTACTTCAACACAGATGATAGATTCGTAATTGAGGACTACAATAACTCAAAACCATTTGCAGGTTTCCTTCCTGGGATTGCTGGAAGGCATGGCATTCCATTGTGGGTGTTCTATGTAAATAGGGCGCAGTGCATCGCCTCATTTGGACTGGCGCACAAGGACAATCCAATACTGGAATTCCACCCGGCGTTCCGTTCGTATCAAACAGTCTACACGAACGGCTTCAGAACTTTTATCAAAGTACACGAAAAAAATATATTACATGAAGCTTTTGTGAAAAAGAACGAGAAAATTATCCAAAAGATGTACATCGCAAGAGAGTCACTCGAAATTGAAGAGATAAACGAAGAAATTGGTCTTAAAACTAACGTACTTTACTTTACATTGCCACAGGAGAAACTTGCAGCACTTGTTAGAAAGGTTGTAATTGAGAATATTTCAAGCGAAACTTTAAGTCTCGAAGTACTTGACGGATTGTCGATGTTGTTGCCATTTGGAATAAACGATTACGGACTTAAGCATGTGGGTAATACCCTAAAAGCTTGGATGGAAGTTTTCGAAATTGAGAATGGAATTCACATATTCAAGCTCCGTTCTACTGCGGAAGATGTAGCAACCGTTTCAGAGATAAGAGAGGGAAATTTCTACGTCTCATTTAAGATTCAAGAGAGTGAAAAAGAACAGCTGAAACCTTTAGTGGATCCAGATGTAGTATTTGGGTTTGATACCTCTTACGTTTTGCCGCAAGTATTTGCTGAGCTGAATCTTGAGCAGATAAAACGTATCAAACAAGTCATGTCAAATAGAGTTCCATGCGCATTCTCACCAGTCATAACCGTTTTGGAACCTGGTAAGAAGGTAGAAATATATACAGTAGTTGGTCATGCTCCAAATACAAATTTACTTGTTGAATATTCTGAAAAATTCTCCGATAGTAAGTATTTAGAAGAGAAGTACCGCGAGAATAGGCTGATAACGGAAGACATCGTAAGCAGAGTGTGGACAAAGACAGGCTCCAAATTATTTGACGAGTATGCAAAGCAAAACTATCTCGATAATGTACTAAGAGGTGGCTATCCAGTTATAGTTAGAAATGGTGAAAATCCTTTAGTTTATCACATATATTCAAGAAAACACGGCGATTTGGAACGCGACTACAACTACTTTGTATTGTTGCCTGAGTATTATTCTTCAGGAAACGCAAACTATCGAGATGTAAATCAAAACAGGAGAGATGATGTATTCTTCAATCCAGGAGTTGAAAGATACAACATAAGGTTTTTCATGAACCTAATACAGACAGATGGTTACAATCCTTTGGTTATAAACGGTGTAAAGTACAGAGTAGATGTGACAAAACTTGACAAGTTATTGCTAAATGATTTCTTCGAAGATGGTACTAACGTAGATGTAGTTTTAGAATTCTTGAAAAGTAATTCATTTACTCCAGGAAAGCTCTTAAAATTCATTGAAGATAAAAATATAAAGCTTAGAAAAGATTTTGAAGAATTGCTCAGATATTTAGGAAATTACATCGAAGAAGAAATCGATGCTGTACATGGTGAGGGATACTGGACCGATCACTGGACGTACAATTTGGACTTGATAGAAAGTTACCTTTCGGTATATCCGGATCACAAAGAAGAACTGCTCTTCAACGATGAAAGCTACACTTACTACGATGACACTTATTGTGTACTTCCAAGGAGCAAGAGATACGTAATTGCTGACGGTAAAGTGAGGCAGTATAAGTCTACATACGAAGACCAAGAAAAGAAAAGACTGATAGAATCCCGCGCTGAATACAAAAACGTTATGCGAAAGAATAAGGGAACTGGTGATATTTACAAAACATCCTTGATCGCTAAGTTAATAAATTTAGCTGTCGCAAAATTTGCGACACTTGATCCAAGTGGCATTGGTATTGAAATGGAAGCAGGAAAGCCAGGCTGGTATGATGCATTAAACGGATTGCCTGGATTATTCGGTTCTTCTGTTGCAGATAGCTTTGAGCTCCTTAGATTGCTTGATTTTATAATAAGAACACTGAAAGAATATCCGCATAAAACGTTGCGACTTCCAGTTGAGGTCCTTCAATTATTGAGAGATCTTGTGACACTTGTCAGAGAATACGGCAACTCAACTTCTGAAAACAGGGATTTTGACTTCTGGAATAAGATATCGATACTTAGAGAAAAGTACAGGGAAGAGACAAAGTTCGGCTTCATTGGTGATGAGAGAGAAATCTCAGCTTTGACCACTGCTGGGGAACTTGAAGCACTTGCTAACAAGCTTAGAAATGCTCTGGACAAAGCAGTTGAAGAAAATGACCACTTGATGCCTACCTACTTCTATTACGATGTTGAGAATTACGTAGTTGAAAAAGTGGGCTCTGAGGATATAGTAAAAGTCTTAAAATTTTCAAGAAAAAACATGCCGCTATTTTTGGAAGGAATTGTAAGAGGTATGAAAGTATATAAAGAGCCTGAAATTTTGAAAAGCATATATTCAAAAGTGAAATCTTCAGGTTTGTATGATAGAAAACTGAAGATGTACAAAGTGAATGCTTCTCTTGAGAATCAGAGCATAGAGATAGGTAGGGCGAAGGCATTCACACCAGGTTGGTTGGAAAATGAATCGATATGGGTACATATGGAGTACAAATACATGCTTGAGCTCTTAAGAAGTGGACTTTACGATGAATTTTTCGAGGATTTCAAAAACGTGATAATTGCATTCTTAGATCCTGCAATATACGGAAGGAGCCCACTTGAAAATTCCTCGTTTATAGCCAGTAGTGCAAATCCTGATGAGAAAGTGCACGGAACGGGCTTTGTTGCTCGACTAAGCGGTGCAACCGCAGAATTTCTAAGCATTTGGAGAATAATGATGGCAGGAAAGAATCCGTTTAAGGTTGATAATGGAAAGTTAGTCTTAGTTTTCGAACCTGTCTTACCAGGTTGGCTCTTTGATGAGAATAACAAGATATCGTTTAAATTCTTAGGAAATTGCACTGTAACGTATGTAAATCCTGATAAATTGGACACATACAAAGTAGATTATTCAAAGCAAAGAGCAACTCTGTTCCTCAATGATGGAGAAAGAATAAGTTTGAGCAGTGGACTAATTGAGGAAAAATACGCCGAAATGGTACGAAATGGAAAGGTGGATCGAATTGAAATTCTTATCGCTCAGTAGTAAGATAAATTATAGGCATATAAAGAGGTGGTTTAAGATGTTGAGAAGAAGATATATATTAATTCCTTTTGTCTTTCTCATTCTTATTTTCACAAGTTGTATAGCATCGTTAAAGGAGTTTGAGCCTATGATAAAAGACAGCAGATGGAAACTTGTTTGGTCCGATGAGTTCAGCGGTCCTAAAATCGATACTTCAAAATGGAGATTCGAGATTGGAAACAACAACGGCTGGGGAAACGGTGAGTGGCAGTACTATACTGAAGGAAAGAATGCCTGGATAGAGAATGGCATGCTCGTTATTGAAGCAAGAAACGAGACAGTGAAAGAAGGTAGTAAGACGTTCAATTACACTTCAACACGTATGAAGACAGAAGGTAATTTCTCAGTGCAGTACGGAAAGATTGAGGCGCGTATAAAATTCCCTTACGGAAAGGGTCTGTGGCCAGCGTTTTGGATGCTCGGGACTAATATAAGGTATGTCGGATGGCCCATGTGTGGAGAAATCGATATAGTCGAATTTCTTGGACACGACAAGTGGACAGCCTACGGTACGCTGCATGGACCTGGGTATCACGGAAATAGCGCTATAGGTGGCAAAATCAGGTTAGAGCCACCAAAGCCTGATTTTACAAGTGATTTCCACGTATTTGGGGTAATGTGGGATGAAGAAAAGATTGTTTGGTACGTCGATGATACCGTTTACCACATTGTCACAAAATCCGCGGTGGAGTCAAGAGGAAAGGTATGGGTCTTCGATAATGAATTCTTTATAATACTGAATATGGCTGTTGGCGGATACTGGCCTGGATATCCAACAAATGAAACAAAGTTTCCTGCAAAGATGTATGTAGATTATGTAAGAGTATATGAACTACAAAGCAATGAATAAGATAAACAGATTTGCATCGAGGTGGTACGATGGCAAATATTAGAGATGTTGCAAAAATGGCAAACGTTTCCATAGCAACGGTCTCAAGGGTTCTGAACGGCAACGAGAATGTATCTGAAGAGACCCGTAGGAAAGTGCTCAATGCTATAAAGAAACTAAATTATAGACCGACGATTTCTTTCAGAACAGCCTCTTCTGATCTGTTTAAAACTATTGGAATACTTATACCTGACATAAGAGGTTATCATTACAGTGACATTGTCATGGCAATCGAGGAATATGCGTACACAAAAGGTTTCGATATAATGCTTGCCCTTCCGAAATGGGAGGTCGACATCGAACAGCACATCCTTGATCAGTACTTCAGGCGTAAGGTCGATGGAGTTATCTTGGGAGAACTTTTTGGAAGTTACAAATTGATAGAGCGCTTCAAGAGAGGCGGTATCCCAATGGTTGTTGTTGATTTCCAGGTCGACGAGATCGATTTCGATACTGTGAACGTGGACAATGTAAGTGGTGGCTATCAAGCGATCAAGTATCTTTATGAGCACGGGCACAAGAAGATTCTTTTTATACCCGGTCCACAACAATCACCAGCAGCTGTCGATAGGGAAAAAGGTATTAGAAAATTCATTGATAAAGTCAGGGATGAAGAGATTGAGATTTTTTATGGAACACATAGAGGCTATAACTCCGAGCACGGATGGGTTAGTGTTGTTCAGCACCTGAAAGAACATGGGCTAAACTTCACAGCTATCTTCGCTGTTAATGACTGGACAGCTATCGGTGCGATAGATGCTTTAAAGGATAACGGAATTAGAGTGCCAGAAGATGTATCTATAATAGGATTTGATGATGCTCCATTTGCACAGTACACAAATCCAAGGTTGACAACTGTTATGCAACCCCGTTGGGAAATGGGGACTACTGCTGCACAGTTGTTAATAGAGAGAATAGTGGATAAGAAAGTGCGTTTGCCAAGAAATATAATTTTGCCAGCAAAGATTATCGAGAGGGAATCTGTGAAGGATATCAACAAGTGAAATCTGCAATGGTTTAAATATCATACTTATAGTTCTTTAATGTATAAAATGACGCGCAAGCTTCCTTTTTTGTGCAAATCTTCAGGAAAGCTTGCGCTTTTTTCTTAAATTATTTTTAACATTTGATAGTATAATAATAACGTTGTCCCTCTTTTGGGGATTTTATCAAACAAATCATGGGAGGTGTGGTGTATGAAGAAACTTTTTATACTGTTTTTAGTATTCGTTGTTGCTTTGGGCTTTGCAGAAGTCAAGATTCAGTTCTGGCACGCAATGGGCGGTTGGAGAATTGACTTGATTCAGGGTATGGTAAACGATTTTATGAAGGCAAACCCAGGAATCAAGGTTGAAGTGCAGTATGTTGGGAGTTATGAGGAAATATTGGCAAAGACAGTTGCATCACTACAAGCAGGTACTCCACCACATGTTGTCCAACTGAACGAAATCAGTACGAAGAAGATGATCGATAGTGGAGTTATAGTTCCAGTTGAAGATATGATTAAAAAGGATCCATCATTTGATAAAGGTAAGCTCTTACCTCAGGTGGTTAAATACTACAGCATTGGCGGAAAGCTTTATTCTATGCCTTGGAACAGCTCAACACCGTTGCTCTTCTACAACAAGACCATGTTCAAACAAGCAGGACTTGATCCAGAGAAACCACCAAGAACTTTCAGCGAAGTGATTTCCTACTCGAAGAAATTGTTAAAGAAAGACGACAAGGGAAACATAGTAAGAACTGGTATCACATGGCCACTTTATGCATGGTTCTTTGAACAATGGATGGCAGAGCAAAATAAGTTGCTTGTTGACAACAACAACGGAAGAACAGGCAACCCAACAAAGGTAGTCTTCAATAACGAAGCTGGCTTGAAGATTATGGAATTTTGGAACACATTGACAAAAGAAGGTTTAATGATTAACACAAAGAAAGGGGACTGGACAGCTGCAAGACAGCTCTTCATATCTCAAACGGTCGGAATGATAATTACGTCAACATCAGATGTTGCATTGCTTGTTTCAGAAGCGGCGAAGCAAGGCTTCGAAATTGGTGCGGCTTACATTCCTATACCAGACGGAGTACAGCGAGCTGGTGTTATAATAGGTGGAGGAAGCCTGTGGCTAATTAAGCAGAAGAACCAAGCCGAGATAGATGCGGCATGGAAATTGATTAAGTATCTTGCCGATGTTGATCCACAAATCGCATGGCATAAGGGAACTGGGTACTTCCCAGTAAGACTTGATGCGAAAGAAAAGCTTGAGAAAGAAGGCTACTACAAGGAAAATCCACTCCACTATATCGCCATTAAACAGTTGTTAGATACAATTCCTTCATACGCAACAATGGGTGCGGTTGTTGGTGCTTTCCCAGAAATAAGGTCAGCGATCGATAATGCCGTTGAGAAAATGCTAAATGGACAGCTAACGCCAAAGCAAGCTTTGGAGGAAGCAGAAAGAGAAGCAAATAAAGCTATAAAACAATACTTTTAATGGATTCAATCAAAAAGAAGGGCTGGCGTTGCAGCCAGCCTTTTTTGAATTCTTATGTTCAGGAGGGTGCTAGAAGTGAGAAAGTTGTTACCTTACATCTTTATACTTCCAACATTTATCATAATTTCACTCTTTATATATTATCCAGCAATAAATTCATTTTATCTAAGTTTTTTTAAAGTGTCTGTCTTTGGCAATAGGAAGATGTTTGTTGGATTAGAGAATTATATAGAATTATTTTCAGACGAGAAGTTCGTTAAATCATTCACTTTTACGATTGTCTTCACAATAATTACGGTAATTGTCTCTATTTTTATAGCATTTTTTGTGGCGTTGCTGCTTAATCAAAGAGTTCCCGGCGTTAGGTTATTCAGGACTTTGATATTCGCTCCTTATGCTGTCTCAACAGCCGTGGCAGGAGCGCTCTGGGGATTTTTACTGAACCCAGTTGTTGGGCACGTTAACTATATTATGACAAGGTTATTCGGAATACAAGTGAACTGGTTAGTTACCGCACCATACGCTGCATACGCTGTAATAATTGCTGCAATTTGGAAAACATTGCCATTTAACATAATATTCTACATTGCAGGTTTGCAAAGTATTCCTGATGAGCTTGTTGAAGCAACTAAGCTCGATGGTGCAACTACTTGGACAAGAATGTGGAGGTTGTATTTTCCCTTACTTTCACCTATTACATATTACCTTGTGATTATGAGTATAATAAGCGCTATGTTCCAGTCGTTTGCTATTATCGATGTTATGACACGCGGTGGTCCCGGTGATTATACAACGAACATCATTTACAGGATCTACCTTGACGATTTTAGATTCTCAAAAACAGGACCGGCAGCTGCGGAAAGCGTCATATTGTTTGCCATAATGATCATAGTCACTCTAATATACTTTAAAGTTGGACGTAAGAGCGTTCATTATCAGTAAAAGGCGGTGGGAGTTATGAAGAAGAGTACTCGAAAGATTGTAAATACCGTTTTTGTAGAGATAGCCCTGATAATATTTTCAATAATCATGTTTGCACCTATATTCTTAGCGTTGACTATGAGTATTCAATCTTCAGAATTCGTTTTTGCTTACCCGCCTAAGATTTTGCCACGTGGGTTCAACATAGAAAATTACATACAAGCTTTTAAAATAGTGCCTTTTGGAAGGATGATGTGGAACAGCTTTGTAGTAGCGTCTTTAATAACACTTGGGAAGCTTTTCACTGGTATCCTTGCAGGTTATGCGTACGCAAATTTCAAATTCAAGGGTGATTCGTTAACGTTTGGTTTGATATTTTCAACTTTATATATCCCAGCGGAAATATTGTTAATTATCCCTCTGTTCCAAGTCGTTAGCAAACTTGGATGGGTTAACACATACCAAGCGATGATTGTACCATTCATCGCAAGTGCAACGAATGTGTTTTTGTTCCAACAACACTTTAAGACTATTCCAAGAGATTTCGAAGATGCCGCGAGGATAGACGGGGCAAGTGCTATGCAATATCTTACAAAGATAGTTCTTCCGCTTTCTCGCCCAGTTATAGGGGGGGCGGCTATAATTAATTTTACATACGCTTGGAACATGTATTTGTGGCCTATGATTGTGGCAATGCGTGATGACATGAAGACTGTGCAAGTGGCGATAAATATGATAATCAATGCTGAGTCTTCAAATAACTGGGGAATAATTATGGCAGCGACAATTATTGCTTTGGCACCAACACTTCTGTTATTCTTCTTACTCCAAGATTTGTTTGTCAAATCACTCGTTGGAAGCGGATTGAAAGGTTGATATATCCAAGGAAAAATGGGGCGTGCGCCCCACTTTGTTTTTATGTTTTTATTTTTCTGGCCTATCGAACTTTATGGCTTTAATATCAACTTTGTATCTATGCCCGTCTACGTCGATGTAATACGTCAAGATGAATTTGTTATCCGGCAAGTTTTGTAAATACGTAGCGTCCACTGTTTCCCAGAACATGTTTTCTGCAATGATTTGAGCTTTTTCTTGTCTAATTGATTCGTTTAGTGTTTCTCGCTGAGCGGGGATTGTAGTGGCTATTATTGTCAATAATAACATCAGTACAAGCATTGCATATAGTATTTCCGTGTAGACCATAACCTATCCCCATACCCCCTTACTCGTGTTCATCATCAACTTTTAAGAAATTCGGCAATACCTCTTGTAGCCGTCTTACCTGCCCCCATGGCTAAGATTACAGTCGCAGAACCTGTTACGATATCTCCTCCCGCAAAGACCTTTGGTATGCTCGTCTGCCCCATTTCATTTGTTACAATGTATCCGTACTTGTTAGTTTTCAAATCCGGAAATTGGTTTAGGAGGAATTTATTCGCCTCAGTTCCGATAGCTTCTATAACTGTATCAGCTTCGATAACGAAATTGCTGTTCGGAATGATAACCGGTTTTCTTCTCCCGCTTTCATCCGGCTCGCTCAGTTGCATCCTTACACATTCAATTGCGACTAAATTCCCATGCGCGTCACCTATGTATGTAACCGGTGTTGATAAGTACATGAACTCAATGCCCTCTTCTTTGGCATGCGCTATTTCGGCTTTACGAGCCGGCATCTCCGATTCGGTTCTCCGGTACACTACCGTTACATGTGCCCCCAACCTTAAAGCGCTGCGTGCAGCATCCATCGCAGTGTTACCTCCCCCGACAACGACAACTCTTTTTCCAATCCTGATAGGTGTATCGTATTCAGGAAACTTGTATGCGCGCATGAGGTTTACTCGAGTCAGGAATTCGTTGGCAGAGTAGACTCCATTCAGCTCGCTTCCTGGAATTCCCATGAATTTCGGAGTACCCGCACCGACGCCTACAAAGAGTGCATCGTATTTTTCAAGTAATTCCTTTGGCGAGATTGCGTAACCTACTGGTATGTTCTTTATAAAATTTACTCCAAGAGCCTCTAAATGTGAAATCTCTTTGCCAACAATCTTTTTTGGCAACCTGAACTCAGGTATTCCATATACGAGAACCCCTCCAAATTCATGTAGCGCTTCGTATATATCAACACTGATTCCAAGCTTTCCAAGTTCTGAGGCTACCGTAAGACCAGCAGGACCAGAGCCTATGACAGCAACCTTCTTATCTACGTAATCTTTTTGTGCGTTTGATGTGTTAGAAGACTCTTCGTCGGTCAAATTGTTCACATTATTCTCTCTTGCCCAGTCTGCAACAAATCTTTCGAGCGCACCGATATTTATAGGTTTTCCAATTTTGTTGAGAACACAAACCCCCTCACACTGTATTTCTTGTGGGCAAACCCTTCCGCAGATAGCAGGGAGGTAATTATATGATTTTAGTATTTTAAAAGATCTATCTAAATTACCTTTAACGATTTCTCTTATGAAACCCGGTATATCTATGCCAACTGGGCAACCTGATATACAAGTTGGTACTTTACACTGTAAGCACCTTTTCGCCTCTTCCTGTGCCATCTCGTATGTGTAACCCAAAGATACTTCTGAAAAAGTGTGGTGCCTTTCTTCTGGTTCTAATTCCCTGACTTCTAT
Organism: Fervidobacterium gondwanense DSM 13020; assembly: GCF_900143265.1. Classification (NCBI taxonomy): domain Bacteria; kingdom Thermotogati; phylum Thermotogota; class Thermotogae; order Thermotogales; family Fervidobacteriaceae; genus Fervidobacterium; species Fervidobacterium gondwanense. Next base: position 25,112 of record NZ_FRDJ01000002.1, read on the forward strand.
TCTGTCTTTTACAGCCACGAGATATCACCAACCTGCTTAATGAAACTTTCCAAAGCCAATGTTTCTTGTTCTCTATACTGACTGAGTCTTTTGATAAAACTTTCCCAATCCACATATCGGCCATCAAATTCGGGTCCATCGACACAAACGTACTGTATTTCACTTTCTCCGTCTTTCTTTATAACCGTCCTGCAGCCTCCGCACATTCCTGTGCCATCTATCATAATCGAATTAAGTGATACCCACACAGGTGTATCAAATTCCTTTGCTACCAAACTTGCATATTTCATCATAACTGCAGGTCCTATCGCCCAAATAACGTCGAATTTCTCACTTCTAAGCTTGTCTTTCATAACATCTACAACGCTTCCTTTTTTGCCATAACTTCCATCGTCCGTGCAAGTTGTTAAGTCATCTGCGAAGGTAAATTCATCCTTTAGGATTAGTTCATCTACTGTCTTCGCACCTATTATTACATTTACTCTGTTATTAAAACTTTTCAAAGCCTTAGCTATTGGGAAAATTGCAGCTATACCAATACCACCGCCGATGATTAAAGTATTTCCATAGTACTTTATCTCACTTGGCTTGCCCAGAGGACCAACTACATCGTGCAGTACATCACCTTTATTTTTCATACACAATTCAAGAGTAGATTTACCTATGGCTTTTACAACTATCCTGAACTGCTTCCCACTGACATCTGCTATGGTTAATGGTATACGCTCACCTTTTTCTGTATTTCGAACAATTACAAATTGTCCGGGTTTTGCGTGTTTGGCTACGAATTCGTTGTTGATCCAGAATTCGTACACACCTTTGCAGAGCCTTTTTTTCTCTACTATTTCATTTATGGGATTTTCCATCATGGATACCTCCAAATAGGGAGATAGCATATGCGCTTTCTAATTCACAGCTGCAAATCCTTGAGTTTTGTCTGAGCTTTGACTATTGAAGATATGACTCTTGAGAGAGTTTCAAATTTTTCAGATGCTTTGTTCATCACTTCTACTGCAGAATTGAAATTCCCAGTTTCTTGTACAAGCTCGCTCTTTGTTTGTAATAGTAATTCTGAAACGTGGGATAACAAAGCAGAATTTTGCTGCATGAATCCCATCAATTGTTCCATCGAGGTCTGTACTGCTTTGAATATATCTCCAACGAGCTTTATGCTTTCAAGTGCTTCAGAGACTGACTCCGAAAGCTCTTTAACAAGTTCGTTGATATCCTTAGCGACCCTGTTAGATTCGCCTGCCAATTTTTGTACTTCGGAAGCTACAACGGCAAATCCGCGACCGAATTCACCTGCTCTTGCTGCCTCAATGGAAGCATTCAGAGCCAGTAAGTTAGTCTGTTTTGCAATCTTTGTGATTTCAGAAACCATATTCTCAACCTTTGAAAACATTTCTAAGGTACTTGATGTGTTCTTTACTGAGTTCATAACTATTTCGTTTATCTTTGTAATATCCGCACCAGATTTTCTTAGCTCATTAGTGATGTTCTTATTGACAGTTTGGGAATATTCTATGCTGTTAACAATATTCTTACTCTCTTCTTCAAATTGTCCAGAAAGCTCTACCAGTCTTTTTTGCATATTTCTGAAAACCAACTCTAAATCTTTTATGTTTTCCTGCACACCCTTTACGCGAGATATTAGTGCCTCATCTAATTGAGCCATAAATGATGTCATGAGGTTTTCAGCAAAAAATGCGGAAGACATCTTTTCGACAGTATCTTTATTCATGTTTGGCATTTGTATCACCTACCGTATATCTCATCAATGATGTCGATTCCGCACTTTAAGTTTCTAAACCAATCAAAAAGTTTCTTTACATTTTCGCCTCTAAATATTGCACCGTGCTGAGGTGCTACTATTTCTATGTCTTTTCTTTCTACTATGCTGAGCCATTTTCTTAGGGCAACGCTCGAAGTAATATATCTTCTGTGGAACAACTCCATAAGCTTTACATGCTCATTGAAGTTATCTACAAATACATACCTCTGCCCTTTTGGGAAAACTGCAACACCCAAATCACCAGAGAACAGAATCTTTGCTCTCGGGTCATACAATGTAAAATTCCCTGTTGAATGTAAGTAGTGCGCTGGTATGAATTCAAGTTCCGTACCTGATTGGAGGCGAAGCTTGTCACCTTTGTCTGGAAGAGCAACAACTCTACGCTGGTCATAGATCCCGAAGTGAGGTAAGAATCTTGTCCAAAGTGCTGATATATAAATCTTTGCGTTTTCCGCTATCGAAAGCCATAGTGTTATTCCAGATGTCACGTCCGGGTCTTGATGGGTAAAGAAGATGTACTTGATTTTGCTCGGCTCAATAATCTCCGATACGTTCGCAAGGACTCTTGGAAAGACATGGGCACCACCTGGATCTAAGAGCATCGCTTCGTTGCCATCAATTATTAAATATTGGTTCGTCTGGACTATACCTTCCTCTTCCATTTCTTCCCAAGCCAGAAATATGAACTTGTGAACGCCGTCGTCGTAAAGCGTTATGTTTTCAATTCCTTCCTTCGTTGCCATACTTTCACCTCCTGAGTCGAAGAATACCTGTTTTGTCTCACATTAGAATTCTATCATACTTTTGTATTTTATCGAAAGAAAATGTATCCGAACGTTCCCGAGATGAGTAACAAGAGCACAACGTCTATTTTTGTATAAAGTAAGATAAAAATTGCCAGAAGCGTAATAATAAAAGATGTTACTGAACCAAATGAGGAGCTCAAGAAACTCAAAGCAGCGGATGCTATCATTGCCAAGACTATGGGTTTTAGTTTGGATATAACAAACTGAACTACAGTATTTTGAGAATGCCTTCTGTAAAATAAATAAAGTGTCAAAGTGGAGATAACGGGAACCAATATGACAGAAAGCGTAGCCACTAAAGAACCGAAAATTCCTCCCATTTTATATCCCACAAACGTCGCAGCGTTTATTCCAATTGGTCCTGGCGTCGATTGCGAAATAGCCACAATCTCATTGAATTCTTCTACAGAAAGCCATTTGTTAGTATCAACGACATAGTGGATTATTGTTTTCAGTATACTGTATCCACCACCAAAACTAACTGCACCTATTTGCAAGAACGTCGTAAAGAGTTTTATGCAAATCATTTTCCATTCACTCTCCTACCAATATAGGTTCTAACAATACCGTACAAGATTCCAAGGAGTATCAGATAGAATGGACTAAAATTGAAAATGCTTAATAATGCAAGAGCTACAGCAAAGACAATAATGTCTTCCTTGCTCTTTATACTCGTCTTCCACATCTTTAAGACGCTTACAAATATTACAGCAAAGAGTGGTACCTTCATACCTTTCAAAAACGGTTGCAGAACGTTGTAAAACTTTCCAAGAACAACGGCGATCGTTATTATTATAAGTGTTGGAAAGAAGATAGCACCGGCAACGGCTGCTAACAGTCCTGGAATTTTCCGAAGCTTATAACCAACCAGCGTTGAAGTGTTTACTGCAATTGGTCCTGGCATCGATTGGGCTATGACAAGTAATGCTGAAAACTCATCGTCAGAAATGAATTTGTGCTTGTTGACGTATTCATCCCTGATCACAGGAACCATAGCGTAACCACCACCGATGGTAACACCACCAATTTTCGCATTTATCGAGAAGATTTTCAGCAGAGAAACATGTGTAGCATCACCGTTCAATTCTTCCACCTCCGACGTTTTCATATTCTCAATCAATAAAGTGCGTGCTAAAATGATTATAACATCAAAATGGGGGTGTATCAAAGGGTCAACGCCCCACCACTGAAGTGGCGGGCTTGAAGCCCCCGTTGACTAGCCTCAGCTATGGTCCAAAGGACCATCAGGCTACGTTAGATGGGTCACGACACCATGGAATGCTGCTCAAGTTCCATGCTCTGTCGCCTATCGTTAAACAGTTCTGGCGGGTAGGAACAGTGCGGTAGGCACGACAAGCCCATCTAACATTGGCGATGAGCTCCTAACTCCGTAAGGAGGTTTACAGCAAAGGATGGGTGTATGCCCACCCTTATCTAAGACAAAAACATATTTGAAAGGAGGGAAGAGGCTCTCTCATTACAAGACTAAAGTTGCGTGTCTCCGAGAGCCAAGGACGATGAAGTCTGGGATCGGACTTCTTTGGATGACTATCAGAATTGTACTGCTCGGATACGAAAGGATAGCTGGGAACAGAATTTCGAGAGGTTCTCCAACTTTCGTTGCGGCGTGGGGTTTTTTCTTCTTTTCGTTTCTCTCATTGTTCCCGTTTTTCAACTACATTACCAAAGAAATCTTGTTGCTTTCTCTGATAAGTGGTACTATTTATTCTGTTTCATTTTCCCTATATACATATGCGTTAGGTCATGAAGATGCTTCAGTGATAGCACCGCTGTACAACCTCAACGCTGTTTTCTTAGTTGTTCTATCAGCTATCTTCCTTGGAGAACAATTTAGTTTGAAAAGACTTATAGGTGCACTGCTTATGATTTATGGTGTTAGTTATCTAAAAAAGGGAGATAATATAGCGATCTCTTACAAGAATATTTTCAAAAGCAAGGGTGCGGTTGCTATGATATTGGCATCGAGCTTGATGGCAGTTGGAAGGATAATCGACAGGAAGATAACGATAGATGTCTCACCGATAGGGTATTCTGTTGGGATATATTTGATTATAAGTCTCTACATACTACTTTACGGTCTCGTTAGAAAGAATAAACCAGTAGAGTATTTCAATCTCGTAAGAGAAAAATGGTTATACTTAATCCTCGGTGGAATATGTAATGCATATTCTTACGTTGCGCTTCTCAAAGCCTTCAACTACTTCGGCGTGAGTGTAGCTGAGCCACTTTCGATGTTGTCAGTCTTTGTCACGATGTTCTTTGCAAAGGTTTTCTTAAAAGAAAAGATAGGAGTCAGAGTCATAGCTGCGGTTCTGCTGTTTTTTGGAAGTATCTTAATATATTAAAAGCACCACTTTTTTCAGTGGTGCTCTTCTAAATCATGTATTTATCTACGTAAATGTCCACGGTTAGAGGCACTCTGAGCTTAACAGCGTTTTCCATCTCAAATTTCACAATTTCTTTCATTATCTCAACCTCGTCTTCAGGAACTTCAAAAACAAGTTCGTCGTGTACTTGTAATATCATCAAGCTCTTCAAATTTTCTTTTTTCATTCTTTCGTATATATTAATCATCGCTATCTTCATTATATCTGCTGCTGTTCCTTGTATCGGTGTGTTTATCGCGATTCTTTCACCTTCTGCCCGGATATTTTGATCCTTTGAATTGATCTGTGGTATCTCCCGGCGTCTTCCAAATAAAGTTTTTACATATCCGTTCTTCCTCGCAAATTCTTTTGTCGTTGCTATATATTCCTGTACGTTCTTATATGTTTCGAGATATGCCTCTATTACTTTTCTTGTCTCTTTTACATCCATTCCAAGCCTTTTTGCCAAGCCATAAGGTGATACGCCGTACACTATGGCAAAGTTGATCATCTTCCCAACGCGCCTCATACTGTCTGTAACGAATTCCTCACTAACATTGAAAATCTTCTTCGCACTTTCTAAGTGGATATCTTTGTCTTCTCTAAACGCTCTTATCAACTCCGGATCCTCGCTTATGTGTGCAAGCACGCGCAATTCAATTTGGGAATAATCGGCCCCCAAGAGCCACCAGCCTTCTTTTTGTGGCCTTACCGCCATCCTTATTTCCTTACCTTCGTCAGTTCTTCCCGGCAGGTTTTGGAGATTTGGATCCGAGCTACTCAACCGTCCCGTTGCCGTACCAGTTTGATTGAATGATGCGTGCACCCTGCCAGTGTACTTGTTAACCATGGATGGAATCGCATCAACATATGTACTCTTGAGTTTCTGGATTTTTCGATACTCGAGTAGTAGCTTCGCTATTTCATAATCACCTGCAAGGTTCTCAAGTACTTCGACATCTGTTGAGTAAGCACCAGTGCTTGTTGACTTTACAGCAGGTAGGTTGAGTTTCTCGAATAGTATATATCCAACCTGCTTAGGTGAATTTAGATTGAAGACCTCACCAGCTAATTCAAATATCTTTTGAGAAAGGTTGGAGAGCTTCTTATCCATTTCATTTGACAAGTTATTTAGATAACCAATATCGAAGTAAACGCCGTTCAATTCAAGTTCCGCAAGAACTTTTACCATCGGTAATTCTATCTTTTCGTACAACTCTGTTAATTCGTAAGAATAGATAAGCGGGTAAAGCTTGTTGTGTATTCTCAATGACATGTCGGCATCTTCACAAGAGTACTTTGCAGCTGCTTCAACGGGGACATAAGAAAAGTCACCTGCAAAGAGTGGAACGGAAGATTGGACAACTTCCTCGTAGCTTATCATCTTGTGCCCTAAAAGCTTGAGAGCGAGGTCATCGAGATTGAATCTTTTCTCGTTGGGATTTAGAAGGTATGCTTCGAGCATCGTGTCAAAAGATGGGTAAGGAAACTCTACGCCCATCTTCTTGAGGAATTTGATGTCGAATTTTATATTATGCCCACCAAAGTTTTTTAAATTTAAAACTATCTCAAGGAAGTGTTTGGCTTTCTCATACTGGATATTCGGACCACCAATATGCGACAAAGGTATGTAATAAGCGATGCCTTCATCGATAGCGATCGATATACCAACAATCTTTCCCGTATGTGGATCTAAAGATGTGGTTTCCAAATCTAAAGATATCTTTTTTGCTTTCTCAATTTCACTAAGTAGTTTTTCAAGTTCCTTTTCATTTCGCACGACATTGTATTGAGACTTGTCCGTCAAACTCGATGAAAGTTGTAATTCTTTAATAATACTGGAAAACTCAAATTTTTTGAGTGTTTCCAAAAGTACCTCAGGTTTATATCCCTCAAATACAAGATTTTTTAGTTCTATATTTATTTCTACATTTGAATTCAGCTCAACCAGTTTTCTGCTCAGTTCAAAATCTTCAAGACTGCTTTGTATGCGTTCTCTTACTTTCTCTGGAAGCTTATCGAGGTTGTTGAGAGCGTTTTCAACACTACCAAATTCTTGCAAAATCCTTGCAGCGGTCTTTTCACCTATTCCCGGAACTCCCGGAATGTTATCTGAGGCATCTCCAACAAGTGCGAGATAATCTGCTATCTGATTTGGATAAATACCGTATTTTTCGTATACTTCTTTATCTGTGTATTTCTTAATATCCGTTACGCCTTTTTCTATACGCCATACGTAAGTATTATCTTTAATAAGTTGCAGCATGTCTTTATCGCTAGTAACTATGTTTATTTCTTCTATATTCAGAAAATCTTTGTTTCTTTCGAAGATTTTTACAAATGTAGCTATTACATCATCCGCTTCGTAACCTGGATATTTCAGAACTTTTACCCCAAAACTTTGAACTAACTCTTCAGCAAAATCAATTTGTTTTAATAAAGGTTCAGGTGTTTCTGGTCTATGCGCTTTGTACTGCTGATAGAGTTCCTTTCTATACGTACTTCCACCTTTGACATCAATAACAAAAGCGCAGTAATCCTTACCTACCGAAACATTTTCCTTCAGAAATTTCAAAAGCATCCTTGCAACACCAAAGAGGGCACCAGTTGGTAGCCCTGTTGTTGTTGACAAAGATTGATCAATTGCAAAGTATGCCCTATAAAGCAATCCAGTACCGTCAAATAGAAATACCTTCGCCACTCGATTGCAACCTCCGAATTTCTAGTAATGTGTTTACCGCACGCCTGAGATGAGGAATAACTATCGAGCCACCTACAATCAGTGCTATATCGAATGTTTCAAAGAATTCCTCATCTGTCGCACCAAGCTCTGCGCATCTAATCATATGGTAAGTGATGCAGTCATCACATCTCAGAACCATTGAGGCGACCAATCCCATGAGTTCTTTTACTTTTGGTTCCAATGCTCCGTTCTGATACACAGCACCATCTAAATTCCAGAATCGCTTTGTGTTGAGCGTACCTCTGTCGAGTATTTCCTTATTCATTCTTTCTCTAAATTTTTTGAATTCTTCAAGTGTGTTGAATTGACTTTCTGACATCCTTTTGCCCCCTTTGGAACTAAACATCAATACTTCTCAATACCAAAGCCTGCTTGTCCTGGTCCAACGTGCATTGAAATGACTTTTCCGGTCGGAGTATAGTAAACATTCTTGACTTTATACACACCTTTTAGAATCTGTTCTATCTCTTTCAGTTCCTCCATGTTGTCGCAACTAACCATGTACAAATCGACCGTACTGCCAGGTGTGAAACCTTCTGATTCTGCTTTTTTAAGTAGCTCATCCACGATAGCTTTGAAACCTCTGGCCTTAGTGAATGGAACCATATTTCCTTCTTCGTTTATATATATCCCAACTCTGATTTTGAGCAGTGAACCAACAAATCCTGCAAATTTGCTTACTCTTCCGCCTTTTACCAAGAAGTTAAAATCTTGAACGTAGAAGAACGCACCGAAACCTTTAGCTTTTATCTTCTTTTCAAGTTCTTGTGCGACATCATCGAGTTCCGCTTCCAAATTAAGAAGCTCTCTGGCATAGCGAGCCATTGGGGAGATTGCAGTAGATGCCATTTTGGAGTCGACAACCTTGACGGGAATATCAACTTCATGCGCCGCAAGGGTAGCAGAATTAAATGTTCCTGACATTGCACTTGAAATTGTTATTACTAATATCCCCTCGTAACCCTGCGACTTTAGTTCCTCATATTTCATTCTCCAGTCCTCGATACTGGGTTGCGAACTCTTCGGCAATTCCTGAGCATTTTTGAGTTTTTCGTAAAATTTCTTCAGATTTTCGAATTCTCTCGTATCATCTTTTTCCGTTGAGCCATCTGGCCAGTTTACGTAGAGAGGTACAATGTCGACATCCCATTCCTTGAGCATCTCTTTTGGAAAATCTGACGTACTGTCAACCAATATCTTTACTTTCTTAGGCATACTCCACACCTCACTTTGTTTATTCTGATTTCGCTATCACTTTAAAGAGTTCTTTGATGTTCCTTATAGATATAACTTCCATTTTCGAATCTTTTGGGGTGTATTTAACGTTCTCAGGAATTATAATCTTATCAAGCCTAAGATTTTTTGCATTATCTATCCTTTTTGTAACGTTCACTGCCGCTCTAACACTGCCATCGAGTCCTATCTCTCCAACCATGAATGTATTTCCGATATATGAATCTAAGAAAGAGGAAAGAATCGCACCTGCAATAGCCAATTCGCAACCTGGATCTGTAATATTTAAACCACCAGAGACATTCAAATATATATCGTGGAAGTCAAGCGGCAAGTTCAGGTGCTTAGCAAGCACGGCTGATATTATAATCACTTTCCTCACGTCTACACCGTGGGAAATTCTCCGTCCTGAAGCCATTTTGACTCTCGAAACTAACGCTTGAATCTGAACATTCAAAGGTCTACTGCCTTCAAAAACTCCTGTAAACACGTTTCCAGCGGTGTCTGAATACGTTAAAAGCTTGTCTTCGGAAAGGCTACTCAAACCTTCTTGCGTCATCTGGAAGACTGCAATCTCGCCGCTTGGACCGTATCTGTTTTTCTGAACTCTGAGTATCCTATAATCGGTTGTCCTCTCACCTTCAAAGTAAACAACAGTATCCACAACATGCTCAACAAGTTTTGGACCAGCGATCAAACCTTCTTTAGTCACGTGTGCGATCAAAATTGCCGGTATTCCGTTCTTCTTGCTAAAAATCCTCACTTTTTCAACGACGGCCTTAATCTGAACAACTCCACCTACTGGTGAGTCAATATCAGCACTGCTCAAAGTCTGGATGGAATCAACAATTATGAGTTTTGTTTTGTCCACATCGATGTTATTTAGCACGTCTTCTATTTGTGTTTCCGATGTAATTAATATGTTATTATTCTTTATATTCAAGCGTTTAGCTCTGTTTCCTATCTGCGAAACACTTTCTTCACCTGAAATATAGTACACGTGCTTTTCATCATTGACTGAGGATATTGAATTGCAAATCTGGAGTGCCAAGGTACTCTTTCCAACCCCAGGCTCTCCACCCAATAAAAGAACCTGCCCGTGTACAAAACCGCCGTTTAGAAGTTGATCCAAAGCGGGTATGTTTGTCTTGATTCTTTTTTCATTAGTTAATTCTATCGCACTCTTTATATCAAAAAAGCGAGGATGAGCCTGAAACATCCCCGCACTATCTGCTCGTATAGATTTTGAACTAAGAGAAACATCTTTCATCTGAAATTCTTTAGCGGTATTCCATTCACCGCATACTGGACACTTACCAAACCACTTTGGAGATTCGTAACCGCACTTATCACATACGTATATAGTTTTCCCCTTCGCCATAGTGGTAAGTCCTTTCTCAGTTTTTTCTTAATTAACTGTCTGCATCTCAGCTTTTTTGTTTATAACAAAACCAAGCTTCTCTCCTTCTTGAACAACGTAAACTTCTGAGCTATCTTCAACTTCACCTTTCAGCAGTTCTTCAGAGAGTGGGTCTTCGATGTATTTTTGAATGGCTCGCTTAAGTGGTCTTGCGCCGTAGACATTATCGTACCCAACGTTGACAAGAAATTCTTTCGCTTCCGGTGAAAGCACGAGAGTGATATGCCTTTCGGAAAGTCTTGAACGTATATCTCTCAAAAGTATGTCTATGATTTGTTCTATATGCTCTTTTGTAAGCTTGTGGAAAACTATTATTTCATCGACTCTGTTAATGAATTCCGGTTTGAATACCCGTTTAACTTCATCTAAAACCTTGTCTTTCATTTCGCTGAATTCTCTTTCTCGTGTTTCTCCCTCTACAAATCCGAGGCTCTTTCTTGTGGCAACGATGTCGCTACCACCTATATTGCTTGTCATGATTATTATAGTGTTCCTAAAATCTACAACGTGACCCTGTGAATCTGTTAACCTTCCGTCGTCCATTATCTGCAACAACAAGTTGAACACATCGGGGTGTGCCTTTTCAATTTCATCGAACAGTATCACAGAGAATGGTCTTCTTCTTACTTTTTCAGTTAGTGTTCCACCTTCTTCGTATCCAACATATCCCGGAGGTGCACCAATAAGCCTTGAGACAGAGAATTTTTCCATATACTCGCTCATGTCAAATCTGACAAGCGCTTTCTCGTCACCAAACAGGTATTCAGCTAACGTCTTTGCAAGCTCTGTCTTTCCAACACCAGTTGGACCTAAGAACAAGAAAACTCCAACTGGTCTTCTTGGATCTTTTAAACCACTTCGAGCACGTCTAATAGCCCTTGCTATCGCATTTATCGCTTCTTCTTGACCTACAACCCTCTCGTGAAGTGCGGATTCGAGTTTCAATAATTTTTCTCTTTCTGTCTCTTCGAGTTTCTTTAAAGGAATGCCTGTCCATCCTGCAACTACTTCTTCGATTTCTGGAACATCAACAGTGGCAATTGTAGAATCTATCTCTTTGCGCCAGTCATTGTACATATCATTGAATTTTTCTCTTAGCTCTTGTTCTTTCTGTTTTAATTCGGCAGCTCGTTCGTAGTCTTGCTTGGCAACAGCTTCTTCTTTTTCATTTCTTACAGATTCTATTTGTAGCTTTAATAGTTGCAATTCACTTGGCATTACAAACAATTTAAGCCTCGTTCTCGCTCCGGCCTCATCTATCACGTCGATTGCTTTGTCTGGCAAGAAATGATCAGTTATGTAACGCTGGGAGAGATAAACCGCAGCTTCTAAGGATTTATCTGTGTACTTGACTTTGTGATGACTTTCATATTTTGCCTTCAAACCTTTTAAGATTTCAAGCGCCATCTGTGGCGTTGGTTCTTGGACGTATATCTTCTGGAACCTTCTTTCAAGTGCCGCATCTTTTTCTATGTATTTTCTGTATTCATCTGGTGTCGTTGCGCCAATACAGTGAAGTTCGCCACGTGCGAGCGCGGGTTTCAATATATTTGCCGCATCTACGGCTCCTTCAGCCGAACCTGCTCCAACTATCATGTGGAGTTCGTCTATGAAGAGTATTATGTCTTTATTTCCTTTTACTACTTGGAGTAATTTCTTCATCCTCTTTTCGAATTCTCCACGATACTTCGTGCCTGCTACTATGGCTGCAACATCGAGAGAAAAAATAGTCTTACCCTTAAGTGGTTCAGGTACTTCACCAGAGACAATTTTCTGTGCGAGCCCTTCAACAATTGCGCTCTTACCTACACCAGGTTCTCCGATGAGAACTGGATTATTCTTCTTTCTCCTCACCAATATCTGCATTAATCTTTCTATTTCATTTTCGCGACCGATAACCGGGTCAAGCTCTCCTCGGAGTGCTTGCGCTGTCAGGTCTACACCAAAGCCTTCAAGTTGCCTCACGGCTGGCGAGGATGGCTGCTCTTCGTATGAAGGCAGTGGCTGAGCTTCTTCGAAGAAATCTTCCTCGGAGATGTTATCTGCGATCTCTTTTCTTAGCGCCTGAATGTTTACATTTAATTTTTTCAAAATATGGATTGCTATACCTTCACCTTCTCGTAATATACCGAGCAACAAATGTTCGGGATCTATCTTTTCGCTTCCCATCATTCGCGCTTCTTCAAAAGCGATTTCTGTTACTTTTCTTGCTCTCGGAGTCATCTGTGGTGACATAATGAAACCGCGCATTCCAAGACCGACTATAGATATTACCTCGTTCTTCACCCGCGCATATGTCAAACCGTATCTTTCCAAAATTGTAGATAATGGTTTATCATTGAGTTTTAATATTGCGAGCAAAAGGTGTTCTGTACCAACATATGAATGTCCAAGGTCTTTCGCCTCTTCTTGAGCAGTAACAAAAACTTTGGCGGATCTTTCAGAAAATCTATCGAACATATCTATCACCTCCAATGTTCAGAATTATTATACCACACTATTTAAGAAAAATAAAGCATGTGGTGTTTCACTTGCCTAATATTCATTAAACAAAGAACAGTATTGAACTAAATGTAAGTGTTGGTTGCATTTAACTTTCAATAATATGTTTTACTCTACCTATTCAGCCAGTTTGTAATGTGAAACTTATGGATGTGAATTAAAAAGTTACTTCTTTTTCTTTATAAGGCAAACGCGAAAAATGAGAAAGTCCGGTAAGATTTTTCCTTATATTAATTAACTCTGCAAGTATAATCAAAAAGGCACATAGATGCGTTACAATTAGAATACCGGAAATTCATAATGGAAAATGAGAGCAAAAAAACAGGGGGGATTTTCGTTATGGTATTTGAAATGCCACTTGAACAGCTCAAAACTTATATGGGAACAAACCCATGTCCACCAGACTTTGACGAATACTGGCAACAAGCATTGAAAGAGATGGACGATGTTGATCCACAAGTTGAAATTGTGAGAGAAACGTCTATTGAAGCACCTTATGCGGAGTGCTATAACCTCTACTTTACAGGGGTAAAAGGTGCAAGGATAAGAGTACAGCTCATAAAGCCTAAGAAGATTGAAGAACCTTGCCCCGCGATATTGAGTTTTCACGGTTATTCTTGGTATTCAGGCGATTGGAGTGATAAATTTGGATTGGTTGCTGCTGGTTTTATTGTTGCCGCGATGGATGTGAGAGGACAGAACGGTTATTCTGAAGATGTTGGTGGGGTGAAAGGAAATACAGTTCATGGACACATTATTAGAGGTTTAGACGGGAAAAAAGAAGACCTCTTGTACAGACAAATTTTCTTGGACACAGCAGAGCTTGCAAAAATAATTGCGAACATGCCGGAAGTAGATAGCCGTAGAATCGCTGCAATGGGATTTTCGCAAGGTGGTGGACTAGCTCTTGCGTGTGCTGCGCTCTCGCCTTATGTATCAAGAGTGATCTCGGTTTACCCATTCTTGTGTGATTACAAGAGAGTTTGGGAGATGGACCTTGCAAAGGATGCGTACGAGGAAATCAGGACGTATTTCAGATTCAGAGATCCACTCCATGAAAGAGAAGATGAAATATTCACGAGACTTGGGTACATAGATGTCCAACATCTTGCAAAATGGATTAAGGCAGAAGTTCTGATGGTCACGGGACTTATGGATACAATCTGCCCGCCATCTACTCAGTTTGCTGCATATAACAAGATTCAAAGTAAAAAGCAGATGTTAATCTACCCTGACTTTGGACATGAACAAATTTTCTTCCTAAATGACAAAATATTCATGTATCTCATGGAAATGCTTAGATGAGTACAAAAAGCTGACATGAGGTAATATCTATAGATTACGAAAAAGAAATTCTGCTGTTTCTTGCGTTAATTGATCGAAAACAAATAGGGGGCTTTTACTGCCCCCTATTTCGTCAAACAGGAACATCTTCGAACTCACTTTATGGGTATATTTAAACTTCCGAAAGGACACTTCATTTCTCTATAGCACCTCGAAAAATCTTTTGAACAAATTCCTTATTTAATTCGAAATCGTAATCTGAGAAAACAGCCTTACCAAGGAGTATTACTTCACCGTCGCCAAATTTGAAACTTGCAGCGAGCACAACCTTATCCACAGGTTGAGCATCATCTTTACCGTCTGAATCCACTGAATTTGCGCTTTCTGACGATATCAGTATATTTGCGTTTCCATATATCAAGAGCGAACATGTTGAGTAAAATCTCACGTTCTCTGCAAGTACTTTATAATTTGCACCATAATTATTAATTTCGTCAACAACTTGATCATCGTTAAACCTTACAGGTGAGTTCATAGCGTCTAAAATCAAATTGAGGTCCTCAGTGTTCCCACCGTTACTATAATCACTCTTTGAGGTAATGACTAATGTACCACCTTTTCTCACGAACTCCACTATATTCTTAATTTCTTCATCTGAATATCCCTTTCCGTTCATAACTATGAGATATTTTCCGTCAAGTGAATCTATCGTGTTTATGTACTGTACATCATATCCTGTTGACTTCAAGAACTTATCAAATAGGGTCAGCTTATCTTTGGAATAATCGTTAGAATGCCCTTGATCAATAAATACAACGTTTCTTAACTGTTCAATAGTCTTGGAATCTTGTGATATACCGAAGGCTTTCAGAAGTTCGATTGCACTTTCAAACACCCTCGCACTTGGGAGAGCTTCTTTGTATATATTGAAGTATTCTTCATCAGAGCCTTTTACTAAGTAAACCTTTTCACCCATCTTGTTGAGCCATTCTATCTCGTCAGGCATCAAATCCTTGAAAAAGCTCAAGCCTTCAGCACTTGGAGTTGGTATGATCACATAGTCGACATCGTAGTCTTTTAGCATCGTTTCACTAAACGACACGATATTTCCTGCGTTGCTAAGTGTTTGTATGGCTCTGAGTAATTCATCTGAAAGGTCATTTTCGTGAAGTTTGTCAAATAGTATAGAAAATCCCGCCTTTTTTGAAACTTCAAATGAAATAGACTGGATATTAACATCGTTGAACAAGAACTCAACCTTGTGTGTACCCTCAGTGAATTTTCCTAAGTCTATACTCTTGTCGTAAATAATGCCATACGATGGCAAAGAAATATCTTCGGTGTAGACCTCTGAATCGTCTACTAAAATCCTTAGTTTTCCTGATTCTGCGGTGTTTTTTGTGTTGTAAATATCGAAACTAACGCTGACACTTTGTGATACGTTTGGCTTCTCTGGACCTACTCTGACGTAGTTAACTCTTATACCAGACTCCGCTTCAAACCACACTGGTGCAGAGACGATTTCGTTACCGTCCTTTTGCAAGATGTAGATAAAATACCATTCGAAGCCGTCAGGAATTTCGAATGAGTTTCTATACTCAAATTCGTCCTTGCCCTGAACATCCTTTACTTCATAGGTTTTGCTTTGTGAGACGATATACATCTTTCCTACTGGGTCATTCTTATCAGAGTAAAAAACGGATATTTCGACCTGACTATCTTTAGATGAATTCAAGATACTTCCCATTACTGCACCATTTGCGTAGAAATATATCTTTACATTTTTATCCTCACTCGCAAATGTTCTTCTGCTCCACAGAGCCTCCATAACATCTTCGTATGTGAGTTCTTTAGCTAATATTCCAGTTCGACCATCGTTTGCGCTTGCCCAATTTGGTTTGTGGTTATCCTGGTTTGCAGTGGGGCTTAGATGCCAGCCTCTGTTCAGTGCTAAGATGTAGTTTCTGTACATTTCCTCAGAGATAATGTCTGAGCTCGACCAGTTACCATTACCAATTTCTACAAGATTGACGTAATTATCAGCCTCTGGCCAAAACCAGAAATTGTTGAAGTTTCCAAATGTCATTCCTGGATGATTAAATTGAGCCAACTTCTTTACCTTTACTATCCATTCATAAAAGTCTTTCAGGTCACCTTTCTCGTCTCTACTTATGAATTCTAAAGTTTCGTAAACATTTATGTGTCCTGAACCGGCAGTCCATTCAAATCCCTGCAGTCCCACAAATTTGCCTTTCACCGTTGAAGTTCTTGCCGCTTCCTGGGTAAGAGATGTCTTTGACTGACCATTGACAGGGATTTTTAAAAAGTAGCAGTGATCCGTGACTGCCTGAACATCCGCATAGTTTGAAGCATGCTCATAAGCTTCTTCTGGTGTACCTTTCCCGTCCGAAAACGATGTGTGAGCATGTAAATTTCCATAAAATATCTGGTACTCATCTGCAGAACTTAAGCTTAGTGTTGGGAATACTATGAAAGAGAAAAATAGAAGTGTTAGCAAAACTTTAGCAAATTTCGTAGTGTTCATTGACCCATCCTCCCTTCGAAATGGTTGAATTGCCAATTTCGGTTTAGCTAATCATTATACCACAAATTCGATTGGGATTGCTTATCTGGATGAGAAAAAATCGATTCTTGACAGTACAAAACGGCTATGGTAAAATCATACCGCTGTTAGAGATAAGCAGTGGCGGCGTAGCTCAGTGGCTAGAGCAGATGATTCATAATCATCGTGTCAAGGGTTCGAGTCCCTTCGCCGCCACCAATTTTTTAAGTTAGCACTGGTTTGTTTGAGCCAGCGTAGCTCAATCGGTAGAGCGACGCATTCGTAATGCGCAGGTTGAGGGTTCGAGTCCCTCCGCTGGCTCCAAATAGCTAATATCAGCTGATTAGGACTCCGACTGGGAGTCCATATTTTTTTCAATACATAGTATAATAGAGTACGAGACATGAGGTAAATTCAACGGAAACGTTTAAGAAAGAGGTGTAAGTATGGAGAAGATAGGTTTTGTGGATTTAGTAGATTTCTACGTAAAAGCCGGTGACGGTGGAAATGGTGCTGCTACTTTCAGAAGAGAAAAATACGTACCTTTCGGTGGGCCAGATGGCGGAGATGGCGGAGATGGCGGTTTTGTCTTCCTTGTTGCTGACCCAACAATATCAACGTTGTATCATTTAACCGAAAAAAGAAAATATACCGCGGAAAATGGCGAAAATGGTCGACGGAAAAAGCAAGATGGAAAGAGTGGTCGAGATTTAATATTAAGAGTTCCTGTAGGCACTGTTGTTAAAGATTACGATACAGGTGAAGTGATTGCTGATCTTGACGAACCCGAAAAATATTGCTGTGTTGCGCGTGGCGGTAAAGGTGGTAGAGGCAACACTCATTTCAAATCGTCGACAAACCAAGCACCTAAGATCGCTGAGAGAGGTGTAGCAGGTGAAGAGAGACATATTTTGCTAGAGCTCAAGTTGCTCGCTGATGCAGGTCTTGTTGGGTATCCGAATGTTGGGAAAAGCTCGATAATATCACGAATTAGCAATTCTAAACCTAAGATAGCAAACTATCATTTTACAACACTTATACCCAACCTTGGAGTCGTTGTCGTTGATAAACCCGAAAACTCTTTTGTTGTAGCAGACATTCCAGGGCTGATTAAGGGTGCGAGTGATGGAAAAGGACTTGGGAACGTTTTTCTGAGACATGTAGAAAGGTGTAATTTAATTGTTCACGTTGTTGATATTGCTGGTAGTGAGGGGCGCGATCCAGCGCAGGATTATTACGATATAAGAAAAGAGCTTGAGTTCTTCAGCCCATACCTGGCAAGCAAGGAAGAGATAGTGGTTGGGAATAAATCCGACCTACTTTCAGAGGAAGAACTGTTAAAAAATATCGAGAGATTTAAGAAAGCAACGGGAAAAGACGTGCTTCCAATTTCAGCCGTGGTCGGTATTGGCCTTGACAAGCTTAAGTTCAACATATGGGAGCGCATTAAGGAGAGTCGCAAATTACTTACGGACAGAGTTGATATTGAAAAGATTCAGTTTGCTAAACCAGAACCAGTTAGAATCACGTTGCCGGATAGGGTTGATATCGTTATCACAAGAAATGATAAAGGTGAATTCGAAGTAAAAAGTCAATATATAACAGCGTATCTTGAGAAGTACAAGAAAGAGGCAAAATACATGTTAGAGGATATTCTCGAAATACTTGAAAAGAACGGACTTGATGATAAGTTAAGAAAGGCTGGTGTAAAAGATGGAGATACTGTATGGATTGAGGGAGTTGAATTCACTTTCAAAGAATGATACTGCAGTTCTCTTTGGGAGTTCCTTCAACCCTCCACATTTAGGACATCTTGTCATTTTTAATTACGCATTCAATTACTTCGATGCAGATTTCTATATTTTACCAACCAAAAATCCGCCACACAAAGCGATAAATGTTCCATTTGAAAAACGTTTCGAATGGGCAGTCAAAACTTTTCAGGTTTTTAAGTCGCAATATAAAGGTCTATACATAACCGATTTGGAAAAACATATTGAAGGAGTTAATTACGCCATATATAACGTGGAATACTTCTTGAATTATTATAGAAATGTAATACTTCTTATTGGGGAAGATGCACTTGGCAATATTGAAAAGTGGTTTAAATATGAAGAACTTTTGAGAAAATCAACACTTGCCGTGTATCCAAGGACACGCGATGGAAGGCTTTACAAACGTGGACACGATGTTCTCGGGGAGTTATATGATAAAGTACTCGAACTGGACTTTCCAATTATTGAGATCTCATCATCAGATATTAGGAGATTTGTACGAGAAGGGAAATCGATAACTGGCCTTGTTCCAACCGAAATAGAGGATGACGTCATCAAAACTTACCAACATTTAGAAGAGGGAGAGAGATGGTGAAGAAAGCAAGTTTCCTTCCAGGAAATATTGGATTAGCTCCAATGGCTGGAATAACGGATTACACCTTCAGACGCATATGTTTTGCACGCGGCGCTCACTTTGCTTTTACAGAAATGATTAGTGCAAAGAGTATTCTTATGAATTTATCTGTCAACGAGACTTATTTGCCAAGAGAAGATGAAAAGTACAAAGTTGGCGTGCAGCTCTTCGGTTCGGATCCTTATGAATTATCTGAAGCAGCTTCAATTGTTCAAGAAAGAGGATTGTGGATTGATTTAAATGCGGGGTGTCCAGTTAACAAAGTAGTAAAAAAAGGTGCAGGCAGTGGTTTGTTAAGAGACCTTCATAAGTTAAAAATTATAGTGCGTGAGATGAGAAAGGTTGCAAAACGATTCACTGTTAAAACCCGTATCGGTTGGGACAAATACGAATTTGAAAAGATTTACGACATACTTGTTAGCGAAGGTGTGGACGCGATATTCATCCACGGAAGAACTGCGAAGCAGATGTACTCTGGAGAAGCTGTATGGGATATCTACAATCCTGGACTTGTTCCGTTATACATAAGTGGGGACGTATATTCTCATGATGACTTTAAAAGAGCAACTGAGAAATATGGTATGGACGGTGCTATAGTTGCCAGAGGTGCAATTGGTAACCCTTGGATCTTTTCTGGAGCAAAGCCGTCCTTGAATGAGAGAATTAAAACAGTCTTTGAACATATAGATGGCCTTTACAGTGAATACGGAACACATGGCGTTGTGGAGTTCAGAAAATTCATTGCAGGGTATACTAAGGACCTGCCATACGCACGGGAGTTTAGAAATGTGGCTATGAAAATTACAGACACCGATGAGCTAAAAAGAGCTTTCATCGAATACTTCCGAAGGGTTGAAAATGTACTCGAAGGTATTTATGCTCAAAACGAGAGGGGTTAATGAATGGGAAACGTATATCTCTTAAGACATGGAAGCACTGAATGGAATGAACAACAACTATGGCAGGGAGTTGTCGACACAGAGCTGTCTAGAAAAGGATACGAGCAGGTGCGAAACGTTGCGAGACTTTTAAGGAACAAAAATGTCTCGAGAATATCCTCCAGTCCTATGAAAAGGGCTTTACAAAGTGCAAAGATAATCGCAGAAGAAATAGGGTATACTGGGCAGATCGAAATCGACAACAGACTTCGCGAATGTGAAATAAGGTTGTGGAACGGGAAGAATTTTGAACAAGTACTGACTGACCATCACAAAGAATTCAACGAATGGAGAACAAACCTTTATTCGAATGTAGATGGGGCAGAATCTCTAGCAAGCGTGCAAGAACGGATGTCCCAAGTTTTGTCAGAAATAATAGTTCACTATCCGAATGAAAATGTTATAATTGTTTCGCATGCAATTGCGTTGAGGATGTTAATTGCCAAAGTTCTCGGTCTTGTTCCACCTTTGCATCTGAACTTTGGACTTGACAATGCTTCACTGAGCTGTCTGTATGTGAGAGACGGTACAGTGAGAGTTAAGTTCCTAAACATTTCTGCGGACGAACTCATCTACTGAATTAAACATAACCCTAAGGTGATGTTGAATGCAAGGAGGTTAAATAATGAGATTGGTCTTAATAATATTAGGATTCCTGTTTCTCGCTTATATTGGCGTGAAAGTAATACCGCTTAAATTGAGATATGCGAATATTTTTTTTGCTCTTACTACAATCTTTCATATATTTGCTGCGTTCAGTTGGTCATATGTTCTTATATCCATATCTTTTGTTCTGATAATAATTTTCTTCCTCGCCCTGCTATACCTTTTTGGTTTGTAGCTTATTAATGAAAATCTAACGTTTTTTGGGAGTGGTTGAGTTGCCTGGAAGTAGCGTGAGCATTGTCGAAGTCGATAAGTACTTTGGAGATTTTCACGTATTGAAGAATATTAACCTTGAAATCAGAGAAAATGAATTCTTTTCTCTCCTTGGTCCCTCTGGCTGTGGTAAAACGACATTGTTGAGAATAATCGCTGGCCTTGAAGATGTGGATGATGGCGATGTTCTACTCGATGATAAAAGCATCATTCACTTGCCACCAAATAAGAGACCAGTGAATACGATATTCCAAAATTACGCACTTTTTCCGCACTTAACTGTTTATGAAAATATAGCTTTTCCTCTAAGATTGAAAAAATTATCTGAAAACGAGATAAAAGAAAAAGTTGAATGGCTACTATCACTCACTCGATTGGAAGAACATGCAAAAAAGAAGCCAACACAACTCTCGGGAGGACAAAAACAGCGCGTTTCACTTGCAAGAGCACTTGCGAACGAACCAAAAGTACTTCTTCTTGATGAGCCAGTGAGTGCACTTGATGCAAAATTGAGACAGGAATTGCTAATTGAACTTGATAATCTTCATGACAAGGTAGGCATCACGTTTATTTACGTTACGCACGACCAATCTGAAGCACTCAGTGTTTCGGATCATGTCGCCGTTATGAACAATGGCATTGTTGTGCAGTACGGGACACCATATGAAATATATGAAAGCCCAGCGGATACATTTGTAGCAACGTTCATTGGTGAAAGTAATTTGATGAAGGGAACGGTAAAAGAGCTCATTTCTGAAAATTACGCACTTGTTGAATTTCCAACACTTGGGGACATCGTGTGTTTTAGGGATAAGCCATTGAACCTTGGCGATGATGTCTTGATAACTTTGAGACCTGAAAAAATTAGAATAAGTCATTCGAAACCGCAATTGTCTGCAGATTCATACACAAATATCGTTCACGGGATTGTTGATGAGACGATATATATGGGCTATCAAACGAAATATTTCGTTAGAACTGACGGTGGTTATATATTAAAGGTCTATAAACAACATGCTAGTTACCTCTTGGATGAAAAGATAATCCAGTGGAAAGACGAAGTTTATATGTACTGGAATCCAGACGATAGTTTCATCGTGGAGGTAGAAAGAGTTGATTAAAGAATTGACTAAGAAAACTTCCAAATTCAAAGGATACGAAAATTATGGGTTAACATATTTGATTTGGTTGCTGTTGTTCTTTTTGATTCCTGTCATAATTATCTTAGCTTACAGTTTTCTTGAAAGGGATTACCAAGGTGGAGTTAATTTCAACTTTTCCTTGAATGGTTACCGTGATATTCTAAATTTCAATTACTTAATTGTTTTTGGTAGAACTGTGCTAATATCCCTTATCTCATCAGCAGTATCGATTTTAATAGCGATACCTGTTGCATATTACTTAGCTTTCAGCAAATACAAAAATATATTACTTCTGCTTGTAATTATTCCATTCTGGACAAATTCTCTGATTAGGATCTATGCTTGGATATTCATATTAGGTAACAATGGTCTTGTCAATCAATTCTTAATTAAGCTTGGATTTATTGAATCTTACGTGAAGTTCATATACAACAATTTCGCGGTAGTTTTGGTCCTTGTTTATACATACCTGCCATTTGCTATTCTGCCCCTGTTTTCGTCAATAGAACGATTAGAAAAACAGATATTCGAAGCAGCTATGGATTTAGGTTGTACAAGGAGACAAACCTTCTTTAAAGTCTTGCTGCCAAATATTCGTCAAGGTATTGTGTCTGCGTTTGTCTTTGTATTTATTCCAGCGATAGGAACATATGCAGTTCCTGAACTTGTAGGTGGGAAAAACTCAAGACTTATCGGTAACGAAATAGCAAGATTACTTACAACAGCAAGAAACTGGCCAGCGGCTGCAGCCATTTCTTCTGTTCTGCTTGCGATTACAATAATAGCTGTCCTATTTTTCATTTTCGGTGGTGAAAAACGTGAAGCCAGGTAATTTTGCTAAAGCTATCTTGATAACTGTTATGATTTTCTTCTACTTACCTATTTTCATAGTTGTGCTTTTTTCGTTTAACTCGTCAAAATCACCCGAATGGACAGGATTTAGCCTTAAATGGTATGAACAACTATTCACGTCGTCTGCTCACATCTGGAGAACTTTTTTTAATTCTTTAATTGTGGGTATATCATCGAGTGCCATTGGTGTTATACTTGGTACTTTCGGAGCGGTTTCTGTATATCTCGGCAACAAGAAATTTAAGAAGATAGTCTGGACAACTACTTACATACCTTTCATAATACCGGATATAATAATAGGCGTTTCTTTGCTTGTTTTTTTTGCGACAATTCACTTAAGACTAAGCCTCTTCACAATATTCATCGCACATGTGACGTTCTCCATTCCATACACGATGATGATAATACTCACAAGACTACAAGACTTTGATAAATCAATCATTGAAGCATCTTACGATTTGGGTGCAACCAAGTTCATTGCATTGAGGAAAGTTATCTTTCCGATCGCATTACCAGGTGTAATAGCAGCATTTTTCATGGCATTCACACTTTCCATAGATGACTTTGTGATTACATTTTTCGTTGCTGGTCCGAGTTCAACAACATTGCCACTGCAAATCTTTTCCATGGTAAGATTTGGGATATCACCTGTAATTAATGCTATTTCTACGCTTCTTCTCATTGGAACTGTGATGATAAGTATCTTACTGAGACGGTATATAAGGTATATAATATAGTTGAACTCACACTTGTTTCATATTAATACAGATGGTGGAGGTGTAGTTATGGTACATGACGTAAAGGCTTACGTTGAAAGGGTTAAAAAAGCTGCTGAGTATTTGAAAGTTAAGGTATTGGAGCTTCCTGAGATTTGTATAGTCCTAGGATCCGGTTTACACGGTATCGCAGATAGCGTTGAAAACCCTGTAAGAATATCTTACAAAGACGTTCCTGAGTTTCCGGTTTCGACGGCTCCGGGACATAAAGGCGAGTTGATATTTGGGAAACTTAACGGTAAGAATGTCGTGCTCATGAATGGTAGATTCCACTACTACGAAGGATACCACATGAGAGATGTAACATTTGGTGTTAGGGTTATTCAAGAACTCGGTGTTAAGTACTTATTCTTAACGAATGCTGCAGGAGGGCTCAATCCAGACTTTGAAGTGGGAAGACCGATGATAATCTCTGACCACATAAACATGATGGGTGACAATCCTTTGATTGGACCAAACATTGAAGAGTGGGGCCCAAGGTTCCCGGACATGTCAAATGCGTATGATAAGGAGTTAAGGAAAATTGCAAAAGAAGTTGCTGGTGAACTTGGTATACCTGTTTATGAAGGAGTCTACGTTGCCGTCTCCGGACCAAACTTTGAGACTCCTGCTGAACTAAGGATGCTAAGATGGATGGGGGCAGACGCTGTTGGTATGTCAACTGTTCCTGAGGTTATTGCTGCAGCTCACAGAGGTACAAAGGTTCTTGCCATTTCAGCAATCACGGATCGTGCAGTTCCTGATGACTTAAAACCATTAACGGCAGAGGAAGTTCTTGAAGTTGCCAACAGAACAGGACAAATGATAGTTAAAATACTGTCGAAAGTTATTGAAAGACTATAAACAACGTGTAAATAAGCCAAAAGCTGGTGATTTTATGTCTATTAAAACACGTCTGCTTTTGCTTTCAATTCTTTTGGTAGCGGTTCCATTAACAATTTCAATCTTATTTACCGTTATCAATTTATCGAATGAAAGCACTAGAATACAAAATGAAGTTAAAAAGCAGCTCGGTGATCCAGAGGTTCTTTTCAAAGAGTTTTTCGATACATTTTCACAAGAACTTGAGCGACACATAAATGAATACAATGAAAAACTGGTATCAGCTGTAGAGAAACAAAAAGAAAGCGTCAGTGCAGCTTTTGAGAACGTTTACCTTGGTACACTTGAAAAAGAAGCAAATTCTATAAAGAACGTTGTTGAAAACCTTATTAAAGACAAAGTTGCTAATATTGAAAATCTTTCAAAGGTAGCTGCAACTTCGAAAGAAGTTATAAACGCTGCTGCCGAGAAGAATTTGGACCTCGCTTTGAAAAGAAGCCTGCTCAATAACTATGTTGAACGTTCAATGTTCGATTACATTTCTCTTTGGACAACCGAACCCAGTGAACCAAAGTTGAAGATAAGGCCCTTTGTTAAGCTAAATGAGAAGTTTCTTGTGGAGTATGCTTACTCATTGGCACCTGGTGTTTCATCTACTTTGTATAAAGACTTGGAGTTTTCACAGTCGATTATTGAAAGGGCTAATAAAATATTGTCATCTCCATCAGCCTATTCCGATTCCTTTGTTTTCAAAGGTTCCCAGGGAATATATATAGTCTCAATAAATCCAGTCATGCACCCCCAACTTGGCAACACAGTTACTGGTTTTGTAATATCTGCTGGTAGACTTACAGAAAGCTTTTTTGATGATATAAAAAGGCTTACAAATGCTGATTTAACAGTATATGTGGACGGTAAGGCTTACGTGACAACAAGGGTGAACGAATCCGGTGAAAGGGTCTCTGGTATCGATGAACCCTCAGAAGAAAAATATACATTCAAAGTTGGTAGTGATGAATATCTTGCAGTTAAAAGCGACCTCAACGTTATGGGAGACAAGATCGGAACATTTGAAGTTGCACTAAGAAAAGAAGTTGTAACTGCACAGATTGAGATTCCTCAGCCTGAAAAGTTTCAGCTTCCTGAAATCAAAATGCCGGACATCAAAGTAAATGTTGATTTCAACCTTGCAAGGCTTGTAGTAATCAACTTGATAGTAGGTTTTGTGATTTTAGTAGTTGCCTTGATTGCATCTGTGCCGCTTATTAACAATATCTCGAAAGAAATAGTGAGATCCGCAGATATAATTGAGAAATTTTCAAATGGCGAAATCGTATCGTTTGATGTTAAGACATTTGGAGAATTTGAGCGTGTTATAGATTCTCTAAAGGGATTGTCCGAGAACCTTGTAGACTATGCAAAGGATATGAAAGAGAGTTCAAAAGAGTTGAATACCGAAGTTGAGCAGGTTACAACCATAAGAGATACGCTCGAAAGATCTGTTTCAGATTTCAGCGATTTTGTAGAAAACTACATTCTGAATGTTGAAGATGTGAAGTCCAAGATCATGACTCTTCAAAATACAGTCGATAGCTCTATGACTAATAATCAAAACCTTTCTGAAAAACTCTCTGATTTATTGAAAGATATTGAACATGCACAGGCTGAGATATTAAAGAACGTTGCCCTAATAGAAGAAATGAACGATTCAGTCAATTCTAACGTTGAAGTGTTTTCAAAGTTCAGTACGACGGTTCAGAGAACTATAGAAAAGTTCTCTTCAATAAAAGAATCAATAGCAAAAATACAAAATGTTGCATCACAAACTAATTTACTTGCACTAAATGCGGCAATCGAAGCAGCAAGGGCAGGAGAAGCTGGTAGAGGTTTTGCTGTTGTTGCAGATGAGGTTATGAAATTATCTGTTGAAATAAACACACTTTCCAAGAACCTCGTGAAAGAAGTTGATACCTACACTAATGACCTCAGAGAGCTTGACCAATTGTATGAAAGCTCCGGTGAGAAATTCAAAAAACTGCAGCAGGCTAAGGAAGAATTTTCCTCGAATTATTATACAGTGATAGAAAAAGTTCAAAATATAGGCAGTTTGAGCGCACAAGTTGGAATGCAAATAGAAGAGAACAGTCAGGCGTTTGCTCAGATAGAAGGCCTCATGGATGATGTTGCAAATTCGATAATTTCTTCTTCACAACAGTTGCAAAAGTTCAATGAGGATTTCAGAAGAATTACAAAAGTATTTGAACAACTCAGTGAGAGTACTGAAAAACTTAAGGTAATCTCGCAAAAGATGGAAAATATTTCTCGCTGGTTTAAGGTTTAACTCTTTCGTATATCTCCACAGGGTGGCTTTCATATTAGAGAGCCACCTTTTTAGTTTTAAGCAAATATGTTATAATAAGAATGTTGCAAATTAGGTTTAAAGGAGTGATTATTTATTAGCTTCTTGGCAGTCGAAACTGCGCAGAGAGATACTATCGTTGCGATCGCCACCCCACCGGGTACAGGTGCAATTGGTATTGTAAGAATGTCTGGTGAAAGGTCATGGGAAATAATTCAGAAATGTGTTCGTAAGAGCATATACGATGAGAGAAGAATTCTTTATGGAAACTTTTACGATACAGATGGCAACGTTGTAGATGAAATATTGTTTGTGGGATTTAAAGCACCAAAAAGTTATACAGGCGAAGACATGGTAGAAGTGTATTGCCATGGTGGCGTACTGGTCACTCAAAAAATACTGGCCGAATTGATAAGACATGGTGCAAGGCTTGCAAAAAATGGAGAATTTACAAGAAGGGCATTTTTAAATGGTAAGATAGATTTGATAAAAGCTGAATCAATACTCCAGATCATAGAAGCCAAGAGTGAGGAAAGCCTTCGATTAGCGATTGACAACCTTAAAGGTAAGCTATCTGAAGAGATAAACAGAGTTAGAAACTCTCTAATAAATATACTATCTAAAATCGAAGTTTCAATAGATTACGGTGATGATATAGAAGTTCCGCGCGACGAGATTATGCAGGACATAGCTGATGTGGAACATTTTTTGTCAGACAAATTGGCTCACGCTGACAAGGGTATACACATCTCAACTGGCGTTACGCTCGCAATAATTGGAAAACCAAATGTTGGAAAGAGTACACTTTTGAACAGATTGCTTTTGGAAGATCGTGCTATAGTAACAGATATCCCTGGAACAACGAGGGACATTATAAAAGGTGAGATAAAGATCCAGGGCATTCACTTTGTCATATCAGATACTGCAGGTATTAGGCATACGGATGACTTTGTGGAAAAGATTGGAATTGAAAGGGCAATAAAGGAAGCAAGCCAAGCTGATGTGGTCATATTCTTGCTCGATGCGACAACTGGTTTCACTAAGGATGACCAATATATACTTAATATAATTAAAGATAGCAATTTCATTCCGGTGTGGAATAAGATAGATTCTGGAAACAAAGTCATCAAAGTTTCTAAAAACAACGAAGATATTCTGCTCAGTGCATCGAGTGGTGTAGGATTGAGAGAACTCGAAGCAAAGATCGTTGAAAAGGCACAACCACTAGTAGCAGAGGGACAACTGTCACACATAACGTCCAAACGGCAAATTGAACATCTGAAATTAGTGAATGAAAATGTTGTCAAAGCTATGAGGTCGCTTAGAGAAAATTACCCACTTGATATCATATCAATAGACATCCGCAATGCATTGTCTGAGCTCGATAAGCTCCTCGGGAGAAATTTCACAGATGATTTGCTTGAGAACATCTTTGCAAATTTCTGCGTAGGTAAATGATTAAAAAAAAAGCGGGCTTTTTTTGCCCGCATAAAGCCGTGGGGGGTGTATCTCAAGGGGGATAGGGGGTTCTCTGTAGTGAGTATACCATTTTTTGTGTTAAATTATCAGTACTCTTTATTATAATAACACCGAACAATTGTGTTACAAAATACTTGAATACATGATGTGTTAAGAAGAGCCTTAAAAACATCTCATTTTGCCTCTCAATATATTAGACTCGATATAATTCAAAATCGTTCAAAATTTTCTAAAATTTTTCCAGGCAGAGGTGGGTTTATGAATTTTGACGTAGTTGTTGCTTTATTGGTCGTAGCAATTGTGTTGCTGATGATAATACCTATATCTGACTTCATGCTCGACTTCTTTCAGTTATTGAACATATCGATTTCACTTGTAATCCTATTCTCAACGATGTATATAACTCACATACTTGAGCTTGCATCATTTCCGACATTATTGCTTATTGTAACTATATTTAGATTAGCCCTGAATGTTGCCTCTACGAGGGCTATATTATTAGAGGGACCAAAATTTGGTGGTAAAGTGATTCAGACGTTTGGAAATTTCGTCGTTGGTGGTAACTACGTCGTAGGAATCGTAGTTTTCCTTATTTTGGTGATCATTCAGTTTATAGTCATAACACGTGGTTCGGAAAGAATTGCGGAAGTTGCAGCGAGGTTTACACTTGATGCAATGCCTGGAAAACAGATGAGTGTCGATGCTGACTTGAATGCAGGACTGATAACGGAAGAGGAAGCGCGACGTAGGAGGGAAGAGATAAGGCGAGAAGCAGATTTTTATGGTGCTATGGATGGAGCCTCAAAATTTGTACGAGGCGATGCGATAGCGAGTATCATAATTACAATAGTTAATAGTCTCGGTGGTATAATTATAGGGGTATTGATGCACCAACTGGGTTTTGCTGATGCTGCTAAGACCTTTCTTTTGTTCACGGTTGGTGATGGGTTAGTTAGTCAAATACCGGCACTTATGGTTTCAACCGCAACGGGTATAATTGTTTCTCGTAGTGCGACGAAAGATAACCTTGGAACCGAATTGATAAAAGAACTTTCAGGAGAAAAGAGAGTTATCATTTTAACAGGATTTGTACTGATCTTTCTCGGTGTTTTTACTCCCCTTCCAACATTCACGAGTTTAATAATTGGCGGATTTTTCTTGATAGTCGGATTTATGATACGTAGGCAAGAACTATTACAACCACAAGTGCAACCGATTGGTCCAACGCCGCCTGGCCCTGGTATGCCAGCACCATCTGGTCCTATTCTCTCAACACCGGAAGAGGTTTCAGAAGTTCTTCAGTCAGATACTGTTGAAATTAACATAGGTTATGGACTTTTACCACTCGCGGATCTTTCACAAGGTGGCGATATGCTTGAAAGGCTAACTATGATTCGAAGACAGTTGGCACAAGAATTGGGACTTGTGCTTTCACCAATTCGAGTTCGAGATAGTGTGATATTGAAACCAAACGAATACGCTGTATTTATTAGAGGTGCTGAAATTGACAGATATGAACTAATCCCTAACAGGCTTTTGGCTATAAATCCTGGATTTGTAAGTGAAAAGATAGCTGGTATAGAGGTGAAAGAACCCGCTTTCGGTTTGCAGGCTTTTTGGATAGACGAATCGAAAAAGGAAGAAGCCATTCAAAAGGGCTATACAGTAGTCGATCCGCCGACAGTCTTTGCTACGCACATAACTGAATTGCTACGCAAACATGCTCCTGAACTGCTTGGGAATAGAGAATTTCAGCTACTGGTAGACGGCGTACGAAATAAGTTTGACAGATTAGTTGATGACGTCTTCAACGTTGTGAAACCAACGGTTGTGAAAAAAGTATTACAAGAGTTACTTGCTGAAGGTGTTTCGATAAGAAACTTACCATATATCTTTGAGCTAATACTTGATAACGCAGATAAAGCAAGAGATGTTGAGATGCTCGTCGAGTATGTACGAAGAGGTCTCAAAAGGCAAATCACAATAAAACTCTTAGCACAAGATAAACAAATACACGGAATCGCACTTGATAGTGAGCTTGAAAGGTTACTTACGGAGTCGATTTCCGAAAGCGAAGAAGGTAGATACCTGAGTGTTAACCCGCAGATTATGCGCGAGATTATAGAAAAGATTTCACAGGAATTGGAACAACTTATGAGAAAAGGTTTTGCACCTGTGCTCGTTGTTTCAGGTACCATAAGGCCTTACATTGCAAAAATGGTCATTCGATTCATACCTGGCGTAACAGTGATTGCATTTGAAGAGATACCTGAAGATATGAATTTGTCAATTGAGGGTGTGGTGAAGATATGATAGTGAAGAAGTATGTTGTTAGCGACATAAAAGAAGCTTTCGAAAAAATAAGAGTTGAACTTGGCAAAGATGCTGTGATTCTCAGCACGCGAAAGATAAAGAAAGGTGGTTTTTTAGGGATTGGTGCAAAGACTTATATTGAAGTGACGGCGGCCGTTGAGGAAAAGAAACAGCAACAAACCGAAGATAAGGGTCAGATATATAAATTGCAGGAAATACTTTCTAAAACCAAACAACCCCAGCAAAGTCCAGAAGATATTACGGAACTAAAGAAGATGATGCTTGAACTTAAGTCCATGATGGTGAGTCAGAGAAGCAATGAACCCCAGTGGGTTCAAGACTTTAGAAAAGCTTTGAGTAAACAAGACATAGATGAAGAGATATCAGAAAAGATCATCGAATACGCAAGGGTAAAATACCAGGAACTGGATTTTTCAAATGAAAACACTAGACTAATACTCTCAGAGATGTTCCTTCCTTTCTTGAATACATCGGTACCAGAGATAAAGGGAAAAGTTATGTTTGTAGGGCCGACTGGTGTTGGGAAGACCACAACACTGGCAAAATTAGCCGCAAAATTGAAGCTAAACGATCATAGAAGAGTTGGGATAATTACTCTTGATACGTATAGAATAGCAGCGGTTGATCAGCTGAAAACTTACGCTATGCTTCTCGATGTCCCGATAAGAGTTGCATACACTCCAAAGGAAGCAAAACTTGAAATAGAAGCACTCGCTGATTACGATATAATCCTTATTGACTCCGCTGGAAGAAGTCAAAAAAACGAACTCCACATGACAGAAATCAAAGCAATGAGTGAGATTGTTGAACCCGACTATGTCTTTTTAGTTGTTGGCATGCAATACAGATCAGAAGACGTGAAAGAGATTGCTTCTAAGTTCTCGATAGTTTCACCAACCCATGTAATTCTTTCCAAGATGGATGAAACATCATCGCTTGGACACTTTGTAAACGTTCCGACATTTTTGAATGTTCCCATAGCTTTTGTTACGAATGGACAGAGAGTACCAGACGATATAATTGAAGCGAACAGCAGGGAATTAGCCGTTTTACTCTCACGCGAGGTGTTAAAAAATGCAAGATCAAGCAAGTAGTTTAAAAAGCAGTCAGATAGTGTCAGTTATAAGTGGAAAAGGTGGGGTAGGTAAAACGTTGGTGTCTACAAACATGGCTGCAGTAATCGCGGAAAGCGGAAGAAAAGTACTGCTCTTAGACGCCGATGTGGGATTTACAAATGCGGATATACTTCTCGGAGCGTACCCGAAGTTTACAATGAAAGATTTCGTGAATCATAAATGTTCGATAGAAGAACTTGTCACACCAACAAAATATGGTTTGGATCTCATGTCACTTGGGGGAGACGTTACCGACTTACTTGCGACAAACGAGTTAGTCTTGAAGGATTTCGCGGTGCACTTCTTGAAGCTGTTAGATCATTATGATTTGGTCATAATGGACATGCCACCAGGTTTTTCGAATTCCTACATGCCATTCCTAACATTGACGGACGATTTTGTTATCATGACAACACCAGAACCTACATCTGTGGTTAATACTTACACCATGATAAAACTCCTCAGTCTCAAGGGAATTAATGGTGAAAACATCCATGTTGTCGCGAACATGGTTCAGAATTCTAAGGATGCAACGAAACTTATGGAAAGGCTGACTGAGGTTGTTGAAAAGTTTGCAGGAAACAAGGTGTCATCCGTTACACTTATGAAAGAACACCCGTTGGTGGTCAAAAGTATTCAAGACAGAGAGCTTTTTGTTGTCAGATACAGAAGCATACAACCAGCGTTTTCTATTATGAGAATCGCTTCTAATTTGCTTAAGGAGAATATCAACAAAAAGGATGAAAACACTCTGATTCAGAGATTTCTCAATTTCTTTAGAGGTGAATACAGGTGACTTTGGAAGAGTATATTAATGCCAATTTAATGAATGCTGTGCTTCGAGGATTTACAAAAGATGGAGAAATAACAGTCCGACTCAAAGGTATAAAAGGACGAGTTTTTGTGATAACTTTTGTCACAATTCTCAGTATCCCAGAATTACTCAGAGTAGATGTTCCAATCGAAGGTTTTGTTATAACATTTGTCGGGAAGCTTAAAAGCATAAATGAAGGCTTGTATGAATACGAAGCTCTGGACAAAGTTGGTATTTTGCAAAGAAGGACTAAGCCAAGATACGCCGCGTTTGAGGAGTGCTCGATATATGGTTTTGATACCGTTATTATTGACGTCTCAGAAAACGGATGTCAGGTAATATCAGAATTCAAACCAAAGCTGAAAGAAAAGATAGAGATGAAACTCGAGAGGATAAATTCCTCTATAGTTGAGGGCACGGTAATGTGGGTTGTTGAAGAAGAAGAATGTTATAGGTATGGAATCTTCATTGAGGATATAAAACCTGAATGGAAAGAATTAGTTGAAAACTATAAGCAAATAGGAGAGGGACTGTGATGGCTTATGTAGAACTTGTCGATGCTTCAAAAACGCTGAAGATAGGTTTACCGGCAAGTATAAAAATAGTTTTTGTCAAAGAATTGGAAGGTGTCTACAAGAGTAATGTTGCAGACATAGATTTCAACCGTCGAATCCTTTTTTTATCAATTCCATCTTTAAAAGGCAAGTTTATACCAATTCCCAAAGGTGTTAGAATGACCGTAAATCTTTTCGATAGATCTTCAGTATATGAGTTTGATACTGTATCTTTGGGAGTCATAAAGTATGATAACATGTACGTGATTCCAGTTCCATTCCCTGAGAGTGTTAGAAAGACGGAGCGTAGAAAATTCGTTAGAGTGCCAATTTACGTGGAGGGAAAATTTTATATTTCAGTTGAGAATGAGACAGAGTCGTTTGTTTTCACAACCAAAAATATTAGTGCCGGTGGGCTCATGATGGCTACAAAGAAGTATTTGAAGGTTGGTGATATAATATATATCGATTTAAAGCTTGATACAGACTTGATGATGAACAAACAGAAGTCTAAAATTGTTCGCGAAGATGAGCACACTGAAGATGGATTTGTATACGGTGTTCAATTCTTGGATTTGCCAGTCTCTCTTGAAACAAAATTGGTTAGATTTGTTTTCCAGAAAGAACTGAAAATGAAGAGTATAAGATAATTTTCAATGGTCTTGCCTTATTTGAAGGGAGGAAGAAGGATGCTTGAAAAGCTTACAGACGTTCAGTTAGACGCGATAAAAGAAGTTGGAAACATAGGAACAGGTAATGCAGCAACTGCACTCTCAATGATGCTTGATAAAAAGGTGGACATTTCGGTTCCTCAGGTAAAAGTTGTCCCTATTTCTAAGATACCTTTTTTGTTTGAGAAACCTGAGGAAGTTGTTTGTTCAGTAAAGATGGAACTTAGAGAGGATATGACGGGTGAGATCCTCTTAATTTTTGAACCCAACACAGTTAAGATTATAGCAAAAGCATTAACAGGTGTAGAAGTTAATGATGTCACCGAACTTGATGAATTTACATCTTCAATGCTCAAAGAAATAGGAAATATAATGTGCGGTTCATATGTAACTGCACTGGCAGGTTTTACAAACCTTTTCATAAATCCAGAACCACCAGAATTAACCATAGATATGATAAGCGCCATAATATCAGAAATTTCAATTCCATTAGCGATGGCAGGTGAGGAAAGCATAATGCTCATTGAGACGCTCATAGAGATAGAAGGCATAGAACAAAAGCTGCAGGGATATCTGCTCTTAGTTCCATCCGTGGAGTCATTGGAAAAGCTCCTTAAAGCCTTAGGGATGTGATAAATATGAAGAAAAAGGTTATAATAGGAATAGGCGAATGGGCTGTTGAAAAGAATCCCGCAGTTTTGGTAACACTCGGCTTGGGTTCTTGCGTTGGCGTGTGTATTAGAGACCCAGTGGCTAAGGTAGGAGGAATGGTTCATGTAATGCTACCTGAAAGTGGCGGTAAACCTACGAATACACCTGGCAAGTTTGCTGATACCGGTATAGATTTGGTCATTGAAGAGATGGTAAAGATGGGAGCAAGTAGGGGTAGACTTGAGGCTAAGATTGCTGGTGGAGCCTCGATGTTTCAGTCTGCTATGGACATAGGTGCAAGAAACACCCAGGCTGTGAGAAATGCGCTTCAAAGAAATGGTGTAAGGATTTTAGCTGAGGATACAGGCGGTAATAAAGCTAGGAGCATTGAATATGATATTGAAAGTGGGAAGTTACTTGTTAGAAAAGTTAAAACAGGTGATGCTGTGGAGGTTATAGAAATTTGATTGTTAATAAAGAATCAATAATAAGAGAATTCTTGCCTTTAATCGGAAAGATGGCTAAGGATCTAAAAGTTAATCTTCCACGTAATGTTGAAATTGATGATTTAATTCAGGAGGGTGTAATTGCCCTCTTGCAAGCTGTGGAAAAATACGACCCAAGACATGGAGCAACATTTAAGACATATGTCTATAATAGAATAAAAGGTGCAATGATAGACTATTTGAGAAAATTAGATTATCTCCCGAAGAATGTCAGACAGGATATCAAAAGGTTGGACAAGGCACTTTCAGAATTTTACGTACAACACCAGCGACTCCCAAAATATGAGGAATTAGCTGAGATCCTTAACATGAGTGTAGAAGATATCCAGCAAATTTATAATGAACTGATGTTGAAGCAGTACATGAATATTGATGAATATCTTTTTGAAGTTCAAGAAAATTCACATATTAACTTTGATATATCATCAGACGAAGATGTTAGAGAACAGGCATGGAAATCTATACTTTATGAACAACTAATTTTGGCGATAAATAAATTAGATGAAAGAGAGCAACTTATACTTAGCCTAAGATTTGAACATGAGCTTTCACTTAAAGAAATTGCTGAAATTCTTGGTGTAAGCGAATCAAGGGTTTCTCAATTATTAAGTGCGATACTCTCGAAGCTTCGAGCTTCTATTGAAGCAGAGAGGGAGTGATGCAGATGGCAGAACCAATTAGTGGCATACAGAATCAGACGATCTTTTTGAAAGTTAGCCATGAAAATTCTCATATGGTGAGTATACAGCAGTATGCTGCACAAGCTGCAAGTATGAGTAGTGCACAAAGTGTTGCGAGAAGAACTGAAGCAGAGCTCCGTTCAACAAGAAATGTTGAAAATACCGAGCAAAAGTACATGAAAAGCGCCACGGAGGGCAAGAGTCAGGGAGAGTACTACTCCTCGGAGAGAAAAGCTAAAGAAGGGGTAAGGGATAAAATTAAGAATCAAGATAATTCTCATATATTAGATGTGAGGGTATGAATTATGATCGGCTATCTTAGCGTCAAAAGCATCGATGGAAAGTACTTGGGAGGAATCTTGATCGTTAACGATTACGGCATTCCTGTCGAGTTCAAGTACTCCGAGCCTATAGTTCCAACGAGGCTGCAGCAAATTATTTACGGAAATTCGCTTGAATATTACTTAAATACCGAGATTATTTCAAAAGGTTTGATACAAAAGCTGGAAAATCGACCAGAATTATTGTTAGTCGAGGATCCTATGTTACTTTTCGACAAGAATATCGTTATGGTAACACTGCTACCACAAATGGTTAACGAAAAAACTGAAGGCAACGAAGCTGTTGTAAATGTCAATAACAAGAGTATACGAATAACTTTTCCTGAAAACATAAAAGTAGAGAATACTCTTGTCCAAAAAGTTGTAGAGCTATCTCAGAAATTCGATATATTTGAACCATTTGATAGGATAGAGAAGGCACTTGAGTACGTATGCGAATCGCAAGAGAGATAATAGAAACTCTCAAACTTGAACTGGGTTTTCTAAAGAGCAAAAGTGTACAGTTGGAATTTAAGTCTGACGTGAAAAATGAGTCTATCAAGTTTGAGTCTCAGTTTGATAAGCTCGATATTGTAGTACCTTTTTTTAAAGATTTGCACGCAAGTTTTTCTCTGAAAGTTGATAGTTTAGTTGAGAATTCGCAAGCTTTAAAAGTAAGAAATACTAACGGAAACTTAACTTTGAATGTTAACAGTTGCCATCTTGCCCAACGCATAGCCGTACATGAATCGCTTCCAAAGTCGGAATTCCTGATAAAAAATTATGAGATGGCATCTTACTATGCAAAAATACAATCGGTTACCCCATCCTTTGATTTCTCTGCACTTTCTCACAACGTTATAGGGCAGGCTAAAATTAGTGGGTACCGTAGCGTCAAATTTCCTTCAAATATCCGAGTTGAAGAGGGAAAAAATTTTCCAATCTACTTGTGTGAATATATACCCTCACAGTATGTAGAAAAAGCAAAAATCTTGGATGCGTTAAAAGCATTGAGTCAAAAACACGATATATCTCACCTAAAGTTTTACGCTTATTATAAAGAAATACCAATTACGAATGTTGAGTCAATAAAGATCCTACAAAATAGAAACATAAGGGTTTACTTTAACTCCAAGGTTGCTTTGAAAGGGTATAATAGGAACGTGACATTCAAAGATGTATTGGTTTTTAAATACGATGACAAGTATCTTTACCACCTTTTATAGTTTTTTCACACAAAATTAGACAAATTTAATCTTCATATATTAGGTAACTATGCTTATAATAGTTACAGTAGCACTTTGACGATAGAGCTGAATTTTTCATTTTCTTTGGGAGGTGTGGTAAGTGAAGTTGCTCACGTTTAAGGGAGGAGTGCATCCACCCGAGAGGAAATTAACAGAGCACGAAAAAATTCAGAAAGCCCCATTGCCGGAGAAGGTTGTAGTCATGATGGCTCAGCACGCAGGTGCACCTGCAAAGCCAGTTGTTCAAACTGGGCAGCAAGTCAGGACCGGGCAAGTTATCGGTGAACCACAAGGTCCTATATCAGCCTATGTTCATTCGCCTGTGACTGGAACCGTTGTTAGTGTTACAAAAATTAACAGCGCTGTTCACGGCATGGCTGTCGAAGCTGTTACAATCGAGGTAACAGGTGAAGACGAATGGGAACTGTTACCAAAGTTGGATTGGGCCAAAGCTTCTAAGGAAGAGCTTGTTGAAAGAATCAAACAGGCGGGGATAGTTGGTTTGGGTGGTGCAATGTTCCCAACTCATGTAAAGTTGAATCCACCGAAACCCGTGGACACTCTGATAATCAATGGTGCAGAGTGTGAACCGTATCTCACGATAGACCATCGAGTAATGCTTGAAATGAGTGAGGATATACTCTTAGGTATAGAAATTACAAAGAAGATACTCGGGGTAAAAGATGTTTATATTGGAATTGAAAGTAATAAGAAAGATGCCATTGAAAAACTTGAAAGAGAATGGAATGGCAAGGTAAAAGTTGCACCACTCAAAACAAAATATCCTCAGGGTGCAGAAAAACAACTGATAAAAGCTATCACGGGAAAGGAAGTTCCAAGCGGGGGACTACCATCCGATGTTGGGGTTGTTGTGCAAAACGTTAGTACAATGATAGCCATAAAAGAAGCTGTTATCGACGGGAAGCCACTGATAGAAAGAGGATTAACACTAACCGGTGAAGGTGTAAAGCAAAGAGGTAATTGGTGGGTAAGGATAGGTACACCAATATCTTGGATTATAGAAAAGCTTGGCGGTGGTTTAGTCGAAGGTTATGAACAAATAAAGGTATTGATGGGTGGACCCATGATGGGAATACCTGTTCCAAATTTTGATACTCCGATTCTCAAAGGAAATAATGGTATCACCATTATACTTGAGCAAGAAAGAAGGAGCACTAATTGCATTAGATGTTCCTATTGTGTTCATGTCTGTCCGATGAATTTGCAACCATACCTTTTGGATTTGATGGCAAGAAAGAAAAAATATGACGAAGCCGCTGCTATAGGTCTTCTCGACTGTATCGAGTGTGGCTCATGCACTTACATCTGTCCAGCTAACGTAGAGCACGTTAAATCCATAAAATTGGCGAAGAAGGTATATCGCACACTGAGAGGTGGTAAAAAATGAAACTATCCACGAGCTCAGCACCTCACGTCAGAACCAAAGACTCAACAAGCAAGATAATGTTGGACGTGATAGTAGCCTTGGTCCCGGCCGTTATAGCAGGTACTTACTTTTTCGGGCTTTACGCTTTGGTTCTTTCCATCATAGGAATGGTGAGCGCTGAATTAATTGAGTTATTTATTATGAGAGTATTGAGGAAAGATAAGAGTTTTGTTCCGAATGGTAGCGCGGCAGTAACAGGTTTGCTTCTCGCACTAAACGTAAGTGCCGCGACTCCTTGGTGGGTACTGGTCATAGGAGTTGTCTTTGCTATTGCCATAGTCAAACACGCTTTCGGAGGATTGGGTCAAAATATATTCAATCCAGCGCTTGCCGCAAGGGTGTTCCTATTGGTTTCTTTCCCAACAGCAATGACCACATGGTATAAACCAATTAATTCGTTTGCTGGATGGTATACTGATGCTCAGACAACTGCTACACCACTCGCAATACTTAAACTTCAGGGATTTAGCAAGGTTATGGAGAACACGAATTATTTAGATCTTGCTTTCGGAAACATAGGCGGTTGTATTGGTGAGACAAGCGCAATACTGCTATTTATTGGCTTTTTGTATTTGCTTTTCAGAGGAAGGATAAAAGTGATAGTTCCAGCAACATATATAGGCACTGTTTTGCTGGTCGCCTCGATTTTCTATTCGATAAATCCGGAAAGGTTCGGCTCACCCACTTTTCATCTCTTAGCTGGTGGTCTGATGCTTGGTGCTCTCTTTATGGCAACTGACATGGTAACATCTCCAATGACTTTGAAAGGGCAAGCCATATTTGGTGTTGGCTGTGGAGTACTAACGATGCTTATTAGATACTTAGGTGGTTATCCTGAAGGTGTGTCACTCTCCATACTGCTGATGAACAGTTTAGTCCCGATAATTGACAGGCACACCCAGCCAAAGATATTTGGGAGGGGAAAAGCATGAATAACAAGAATAATGAAAGCAAGAAGGCAATGTGGAAACTTAGCATTACTCTCATGATTTATACACTTATTGCTGGAATCGCTCTTGCGCTTGTTTACCAGTACACGCAGACAAGGATAGCTGAAGCTGAGTTAGCTAATGTTATAAAGTCGATGGAGTATTTACTTACAGACGAAACTGGTAATCCAATAGTAAGTCCAGAAGAGATTAAAAAGCTTGTGATTGAAAAGAGGAACGAAATGGGTAAGGTAATATATCAAGATGATATAGGTACAGTAATCTCTCCCGTGTACGAATTCGAAACTTCAGGTCAGAAATATTACATTCTCAGTGGTTACGCTGTTGGTTATGGTGGGAATGTCGTTACAATGGCAGCATTCAAATATGATAGGAACGAGCTATCACTAAGTTCGATAAAAGTCCTTGACTATTCGCAAGAGACACCAGGACTTGGTGCTAAGATCTCCGAAGAGAGCATCCAAAAAAGATTTTTCCCAATTCCAGAAGAGGGACTGAAAGCTGGGTTAAAGGTGGATAAAGATGCAGGTAAACAATCTGTAGACCCTGATGAAGCAAAACTTGAAGGTGTAGTAAAAGTGTCAGATGTCATGACTGGTGCGACGATCACACCGAGGGCTGTTGTGAATTCTCTGAATACAATGTATAAATTCTTGAGAGAAAAAGAATTAGGAGGTGAACAGTGATGGCCTCCAAGCTCTCAGAGTTCACGAAAGGTATAATAAAAGATAACCCAACGTATGTTCAAGTTCTCGGCATGTGTCCTACGCTTGCTACGACTACAAGCGCCAAGAATGGTTTTGGTATGGGAATTGCTGCGACGGTAGTTCTCGTGATGTCAAATGTTGTTATATCAGCCATACGGAAAACAGTTCCTGATAAGATACGAATCCCGATATTTATAACTGTAATTGCTACATTCGTTACGATAGTAGACCTCTTGATGCATGCATTTACGTACGAGCTGTGGAAAACGCTTGGATTATTCATTCCGCTTATTGTTGTCAACTGTATAATAATGGGACGTGCGGAAGCTTACGCTTCAAAGCACGGTGTTGTAGATTCATTACTGGATGGTCTTGGCATGGGGGTTGGATTTACATTGAGTTTAACATTGCTTGGAAGCATTAGAGAATTGCTCGGAAATGGTACAATTTTCGATGTAGAAATATGGGGAAAGGCGTTCAATATGTTTGTTATGATACTTCCACCTGGGGCGTATCTCACACTCGGTTTGCTTGCAGCTCTCTTTGCGGCAATATCTATAAACAACCAAGAAAGGGCAAAGAAAAAAGCACAACAGGAAGCACAAAAAGCGCAACCCGCACAGAAGGCTGGTGAATCGAAATGAAGTTGTTCCTTATATTATTGTCCGCAATGTTAGTTAACAATTATGTTTTTGTTAGATTCCTTGGTATATGTCCGTTCTTAGGTGTGTCACGAAAAACATCAACTGCGCTCGGTATGGGCTTTGCGGTGATTTTTGTTCTCGTAATGTCATCAGCAATTTCTTGGTCACTCGATTTGCTTCTAATAAGGCTTCACTTAGAATTTTTGAGAACAATAGTCTTCATATTAGTTATCGCGACTTTCGTACAATTTGTTGAGGCATTCTTGAAAAAGAATAACCCAACGCTCTACGAAGCTCTCGGTATTTATCTTCCTCTGATTACAACGAACTGTATAATACTCGGAATTGCGATTGTAAATAGCTTATCGAAGTATAACTTGTTAGAAGCTGTATTCAACGCCCTTGGTGCTGGCATTGGATTCCTGATAGCGCTGTTGATTTTCGCTGGTATAAGGGAAAAGCTTGACTTGTACGATGTGCCAAGACCATTTCTTAACCTGCCGATATCTATGATAACAGCCTCTCTTCTTTCCTTAGCGTTCATGGGATTCCAGGGCATGATTAAGTAATTTCTTAGTAAATATATAGAATAGCGAAGTTCCGGGGTGACCCCGGAACTTTTTATGTATTTAACATTTTTTGGAAAGAAAGTTTTCTGATCATTCAAAAAGTATAGGATTTGTGGTAAAATAATATGATGCAAATAAGGAGCGAATTAAATGGAGGTGCACATATGAGTGTGAAAGAATGGAAAAAGGTGCTTTTTGGTAAGGAATGGACATTCCAACACGGTAAAGTTGCTAAGCAGTCCGCTGGTTCTATTTGGGCGAGGTTTGGTGACAGTGTTGTTTTGGCAACCGTGAATGTTTCTGACAATATTGTTGAGGGTATCGACTTTGTTCCTTTAACCGTTGAGTTTATGGAGAAGTTCTATGCAGCAGGTAAGATACCTGGAGGTTTTGTTAAAAGAGAAGGGAAGCCTTCAGAAAGCGGAATCCTTTCTTCAAGGCTTATAGATAGACCTATTAGGCCACTCTTTCCAAAGAGACTAAGAAACGAAGTCCAAGTTATTGTAACTGTTCTATCGGTTGATCCTGATTGTCCAGCAGATGTACTTGGAATATCTGCCGCGTCTCTTACATTAAATATTTCAAAAATACCATTTGACGGTATTGCCGCCGGTGTCCAAGTTGGTTATGTCGATGGTGAGTTCATAGTCTTTCCGACAGTCGAACAACTTGAAAGAAGTAAGATAGATATCGTCGTTGCTGGAACTAAAGACGCTATCACAATGGTTGAAGGTGAAGCAAAAGAGGTAAGCGAGGACGAGATGCTCAAAGCACTAATGGTTGCGCATGAAGCAATCAAGGAAATTGTCGCGTTCCAAGAGGAAATTTTGAAAGAGTTCCAGATTGAGAAAATGCCTCTTCCAGAGCCCAAATACAACGTTGAGCTCGTTGAAAAATTCGCAGAATATGTAGATATGAACGAGCTTGAAAAGAGGATATTTATCCGTGGAAAACAGGAACGAGCTGAGATGGCTGATGACTACTATGAAAGTATAGTTCAAAAATTCTTTGGGGATAACAATATATGCGAAGAAGAGCAGGAAGAATATAAGATACCATTGAAAGAAAAGTATGATGAATTATCCAAGAAACTCATGAGAAAGATAATTATTGAACGTGGAATGAGGGCAGACGGGAGAGGACCAAAAGACATTAGACCAATTACATGTGAAGTCGGCCTTTTACCAAGAACCCACGGTTCTTCACTTTTCACACGAGGTGAAACACAGAGTCTCGGTATAGTAACGCTCGGTTCTCCTGCAGAAGAACAGATCATCGACACACTCGTTGAAGAAGGGACGAAAAGGTTCATACTTCACTATAACTTCCCGCCATTCTCGACAG
The DNA here is from genome assembly GCF_900143265.1 of Fervidobacterium gondwanense DSM 13020. Classification (NCBI taxonomy): domain Bacteria; kingdom Thermotogati; phylum Thermotogota; class Thermotogae; order Thermotogales; family Fervidobacteriaceae; genus Fervidobacterium; species Fervidobacterium gondwanense. The sequence goes on from NZ_FRDJ01000002.1 coordinate 68,054, forward strand.
GTGAAGTAAAACCGCTTAGAGGCACGAGCAGAAGAGAAATTGGACATGGTCATCTTGCTGAACGGGCGGTAAAAGCTATTATACCGTCAGAAGATGAATTCCCATACGTTATAAGGGTTGTATCTGAGATACTTGAATCTAACGGTTCATCGTCGATGGCAACTGTATGTTCCGCTTCATTAGCACTAATGGATGCAGGAGTTCCCGTGAAGAAACATGTTGCAGGAGTTGCGATGGGGTTGGTACTTGAAGGTGATAAGTCAGTTGTGCTTACAGATATTCTCGGGCTTGAAGACCACTGGGGAGATATGGATTTTAAAGTCGCGGGAACAAACGATGGTATAACAGCATTTCAAATGGACTGTAAAGTCTCTGGGGTTAGCGAAGAGCTTCTCAGAACGGCACTTTACCAAGCAAAAGAAGCAAGGATGTTCATCCTTGGTAAACTCTACGAAACAATATCTGAACCAAGGAAGGAGTTATCACCATATGCCCCAAGAATTAGTTGGTTCTATATTGACCCTTCAAGGTCTGGAGAATTGATCGGACCGGGTGGTAGGATTATAAAATCGATAATTAAGATGTTTGATGTAGAGATAGCTCTTGATGACGAGAGTGGAAAAGTAACAGTTAGTGGTGTTAACGCAGAGAAAGTCAATGAGGCCGTCGAATACATTAAAAACATGTTTAGAGATGTGAATGTTGGTGATGTATACGATGGAAAAGTAACGCGCGTTGAAAACTACGGTATATTCGTGGAAATCGCACCGGGTAAAACAGGTTTGACTCATGCGAGCAAGCTTGGTAATATGAAACCGAACGCGTTCAAAGTTGGCGACAGAATCAAGGTAGAAGTTGTAAGCATAGATGAGACTGGTCGTTTTCAACTAAGGAGGGTTGAATGATCAATCTATGATAAAAATAGCGGAGAACGTTTATTATTACGAAATCCCTGGTGTTCGTTCTGCAACAATAGCTTTCATTGTTGGCAGTGGTCCGGTTTATGAACCGGACCATTTACTCGGTATTTCTCACTTCATTGAACACACAGTTTTTAGAAAAACAAGAAAAAGAACACTGAAAGATATAAAATTTCCCATTGAGGAAGTTGGTGGAAGCTTAAATGCATGGACCGACAAAGAGGACACCGTTTATTATGCCAAAGTCCCATCATCGTATTTCAAGACAGCGTTCGATATTTTACGAGAAATAGTTTTTGAGCCTTACTTTATCGAAAGGAACGTGGAACTAGAAAGGAAGATCATCCTCCAAGAGTACTATTCAGATATGGAAATTCCTGAGCAGAGGTTGTTTAACAAATTCTTTGATGAACTGATAGACGGTCCACATTCAAAATCTGTAATCGGCAATGAGAAAACTATAAAAAGCATAACGATAGATGATATCGTACAGTTCCATTCCGAAATGTACGCACCCTATAACGTTAAAGTCTTGATAGCTGGTCATATAGACAAGAAAGATCTCGAATACGTTAAGAAAAAACTAGATCTCTCAGAGGGTATTCGAACTACAAAACAAAACTCTATGCTCAAGCCAGGAATTGTTTACGATAAATTTCAAGAGACACAACAGATGCATTTTCTTTTTTCTCATAACGGAATATCGCTTTCTGATGAAGAAAATATCTACGGAGCTATGGTTCTCAAAACACTGCTTGGAAGCGGTATGAGTTCTGTCCTTTTTGAACAGATAAGGGAAAGAAAAGGACTGGTTTACGATATAAGCGCTTCTCACTTACAAGGAAAAGAATGGGGAGTTTTCCTCATCTATGCGGCCACTTCAATTGAAAACTCAAATGCACTTGTTAGCGAGCTGTTCGGTTTGCTGAAAAACTTGGAAATTACTAAGAAGCTCTTTGACTATGGAAAGAAACGATTGCTTGGATATTTGGAGTTACTTACAGAAAGTACATCATCTCTCATTTCGCTTTACACACAATATTTAGCCAATGACTTAAGAGTTAAGACGTTAGATGAGATAATAGAAAATGTAAAAGCAGTAGATTTGGAAGCGGTAAAGAAAGCATATGAAAAAATGATATCTGGACAATGGTCAATGACGTGTGTTACGCCAAATGAAGAGCTGAGTATTGGACTGGAAGATATAAGAGTATGAAAGTAATAAAGTGGAGGTGTGAAAAATGCACGATTTCGATACATTAACACCCCGTCAGATAGTAGAAGAGCTAAACAAATACATAATAGGGCAGAATGAAGCGAAAAAGGCTGTCGCTATCGCAATTCGTAATAGGATAAGAAGACAGAGGTTGCCAGAAGAATGGAGAAAAGAAGTAATACCTAAGAATATACTGTTAATAGGTCCAACAGGTGTTGGAAAGACCGAGATAGCAAGAAGATTGGCACAACTCTCAGGTTCTCCGTTTTTGAAAGTTGAAGCGACAAAGTTCACAGAAGTGGGCTACGTTGGAAAGAATGTAGAATCCATGATACGCGATCTTGTTGAAATCGCGGTCAATATGGTTAAGCAAGAGAAGATAAAAGAAGTAGAACCGAAGATTAAAGAACTCGTGGAGGAGAGAATTCTTGAGGCACTCGTCCCAAGTAAAAAACAGAGTGTACCATTTGCAAATATATTCGGTTTTCAACCGCAATCAGAGCAACCTGATGAGCATGACATTAGAAGGCGAAGAGCAGAATTAAGAGAAAAACTCAAGAATGGTGAATTGGAAGACATGGAGATCGAAATAGATGTTGAGGCGTCTACACCAGGCGTTGGATTTGTGGGAATTCCCGATATGGAAGATATGGGGATAGATTTTTCTCAGGTATTGGGAAATATTCTACCAAAGCAGAAGAAAAGAAGGAGGATGAAAATCTCCGAAGCTCGGAGGGTATTGGCACCTATTGAGTCAGAAAAGGTTATAGATATGGATGAAGTTGTGCAAAAAGCGTTGGTGCTCGCACAAGAGAGAGGAATCATATTTATTGACGAGCTTGATAAAGTAGCGGGTGGGGGGCAAACACATGGACCTGATGTTTCAAGACAAGGTGTGCAAAGAGACTTACTGCCAATAGTTGAAGGAACTACAGTGACAACAAGGTATGGACCAGTGAGAACCGATTATATACTCTTCATCGGAGCCGGGGCGTTCCACATGACAAAACCGACAGATCTCATCCCAGAACTGCAAGGAAGATTTCCTATAAGAGTTGAGCTTGAACCTCTAAAAGAGGATGATTTTATAAGGATATTAACTGAACCTGAAAATGCTCTTGTAAAACAGTACAAAGCGCTGTTGTACACCGAGGGTGTCGAGCTTGATTTTACTCAAGACGCGATACGACAGATAGCGAAGATCGCATATCAACTTAATGAAAGACTTGAAAACATAGGCGCAAGAAGACTGTACACCGTTGTTGAAAAGCTCTTAGAAGACATCATGTTCCAAGCACCTGAAGTGGAAGAAAAGAAAGTAGTCATCGATGGAGAATTTGTTGTAAAAAAACTCGGAGAAATAGTAAAAGACGAGAATATTTCATCGTATATCTTGTAAAACTATGTCAAATATCTTAAATTGGCAAAATAGTGTACGGGGGTGGAAACGTGTTAAAGACGAACATACGTAAGTTTAAGGAAGGGTTGCTTGCTTACATGTTCTTGCTGCCAGCTTTGCTGGTGCTGAGTGTATTTACATTCTGGCCAATTGGATTTTCCTTCGTTCTAAGTTTCTTTAAATGGGATTTTCGAAACATGAAAAACCCATTTTTCTACGGCTTAGGGAACTACAAAGAGATTCTTAAATTTGACTATCCTGTAAAATTTTCCTTTTACAAGGGATTAATCTACAGCTTACTCTATATTGCCATTGCATTCTTGACGACAATGTTGGTATTTGCCATTGTCCAGTTTGTAATCAAAAGAAGCAGGACGAGAAGAGATGTTTTATTCATAGCAACTTATATAGCTGTTGTTCTAATTTATCTTGTTTTACGTCAATCCCTCTCGTTACTGGCGGCAATTTTGATGTTCATATTGTTCTCGGCAGCAATCGTATATTTTTGGAAAAAATCTACGTTCACCAGTCTAATTAAAGAACATGCGTGGATTAGTGCTATTATATTTATTATTTCATACCTTGTCTTTGAGTTCCAATTGTCAGCAAGTCTAAACAATCAGTCTTATGGTCTAATAGATTACCTACTCGATGCCTCTGAAAAAAATCTCTTTGCAAAAGCACTTCTCAACACGACGTATTACGTTATCCTCACCGTTCCTATTGGCTTGACTTTAGCGTTGTTAATAGCACTTTTATTAAACAATGATATAAGGTTTAAAGCATTTTTCAGAACATCTTTTTTCATACCATTTGTTACATCAAGCGTTGCTGTTGGATTGATCTGGAAATGGATATACAACGATGATGTTGGATTGTTAAACTATATATTGACTTCAATGGGTTTGCAACCTGTCAAGTGGTTGAAAGATGCAAAGTGGACCATACCAACTGTGAGCATTGTTTCAATTTGGAAGAGTGTTGGATACAACGCTATGATATTCTTAGCAGGCCTGCAGAACATCGACACATTTTACTATGAAGCAGCGGAAGTGGATGGTGCGAATAGTATGCAGAAGTTTTTCAAAATAACATGGCCACTACTTTCTCCAACAACATTTTTCCTACTCATAGTATCTGTGATAGGTGCTTTCAAAGTCTTCCAGGAAGTATTCATACTCTACGATGGACTTCCAGGTCCTTACGGAAACAGCGGTATGACAATGGTTTACTACGTCTTTGATCTATTTTACCGACAACAGAGGATGGGTATAGCAAGTGCTGCAGCTTACCTACTATTCTTAGTAATTCTCGTCTTCACATTCATCCAGTACAAAGTTGGCGACAAAGTTGTAGAGTATGTCAGCTGAGGGGGAAAATGTATGAGAGAGCTTAAAAAGTTGTTCATATATGTGTTGTTAATTATTGGAACTGTTGTCATGATAGCACCTTTTGCCTGGATGCTTGTAACTTCTTTCAAGCTTCCTTCTGAAGTAAATTCTTGGCCCCCAAGATGGACTACAAAATCATTTTTATCAAGTAGGATTGTAAAAGTAGTTCCCTCTACAGGTACTGTCTCGACAGCCAAAGGATTGAGTCTTAGAGAAGCGCTTACATTCGTTTCTAAAAAAAGCACTGGTTTGAACCTTGTCGTAAACGATGATCCGTTTTATAGAGGAACACTTCGGATACCATTGAAGAATGCGAAGTACAGCTATGGTATAGACAAGCAAAAGCTTGACGAGTTTATTCAAAAACTCGAGTTACCTCAAGAATTTAGCAACGAGTATGGTACTCCAGAAGAGTTTTTTGAAAGTGTGTTTCTGTATTACAAGAGTGGAGCTAACCCATATTTCAAAAGGTCTGAATTTACAAACAACTTACTTATGACACTAGATTCTCTCTTTGATACGATAGATACTATAATGACTTTTGGTATAGATAGAATAGTAGATGATGAAGAAAGAGGCAATTTTGAGAACTTCTTGAGAGCAAAACAGAAAGATATCGAAGAGCTGAAAACAAAACTTGAGAAATTTAAAGCAGGTACTGAGCTTGTTTTGAGTGATAAAGAGATACACGAAATTCTGAGTATCATTAATAATTACAACTTCGTTTACGATGGTTTTAATGAGATAAGCGATAATTATAATAACGTTTTCAGAGGTGGTTTGGGCACATATTTACAAAACATAAAATTCTACACAGAGGTTGCTACTTACTTTGGACAAATACAGTCTCTTGTTGTTGACAGCGATATTATCGCAGTACCAATGACGAAAAAAGAACGAATTGAGCTACTTATTAAGCGTTCAGAAGACTTGAAAGACAACAAATTGTTGCAGGAGATAGTTAGAAACGTTCCACTGAATAGTGTCGTTGAAGAGTTTGCAAAGAGATTGGATGATAGGATTTTGAAAGAGTATGAACTGAGTTCCAGCGAATTGACAAGTATAAAGACATTGATAGGAAATCTTATTAATATAGCACTTGAGAATGGAATAGATGTAGAAAAAGAAGCATCAGTATCGTTTGAAAATCTAACAAAAAGAATAGAAGAGGTTGTAGGCTTCAATTTGTCGTACATGTCAACAAAATCTAAACTTGATGCTTTTGCTGAAGAGATAGATAATTCTGAAAATCTATTCAAGGACATTACATTGAACGTTCAAGAGATGCAAAATCTGAGAAATATATACGAGAGCACTATATATGCATGGAAAATAAAAACTGCGCCAGCTTTTGTAAAAGATATTCTTGTAAAAGAAGGAAAGAATGTTGAGATAGTCATGGAAGGTGTCCATCCTGTTTATTTTGTCGATGACAATATTCAAACTGTTAGCCTGACCTTCATGTTTTCAGAAGTTGTCAAAAACATCTTTCAGAACTACGTTGATGCTTGGAATGCTGCGCCATTTGGACGGTATTACGCAAACACAATATTCGTTGCCGTTGTGACGACGATTCTCGAAGTCATTATTTCAGCAATGGCTGCTTATGCATTTTCATGGATGAATTTCCCTGGGAAGAAGATTCTTTTCAGCATATTCTTAGCTACAATGATGGTACCGGGAGAGGTCTTGCTTGTGCCGAATTTTATAACAGTAACTAAGCTTGGATGGATTGACACGTATTACGCCCTTATCGTTCCATGGGTTGTCAGCGTATTTTCTATATTTCTGATGAGACAGCATTTCATGAGTATTCCAACAGAACTCTTTGATGCTGCAAAGATAGATGGCTCGTCGCACTGGAGATTTTTGTGGCAAATAGTTGTTCCTTTAAGTAAACCTGTTGTCATAACCAGTGCATTGTTGAAATTTGTAGGAAGCTGGAATGCGTTCTTGTGGGTTCTGATAGTAACTAATAGTCCAAAATACAGAACACTAACTGTTGGACTTCAAGCATTTAGCTCAGAGGTTGGTACTCTCTACAACATGTTGATGGCTGCCGCAACGTTTAGTATACTGCCAGTTGTTGTTATATTCCTTTTCACACAGAAGTATTTCGTAAGAGGTATTGCAAGAACCGGATTAAAATAACTATTTTGGAATTATAAAAATCAGCGATCGTATAGGGGCACTCTGCAGAATTGATGAGTGCCCTTTTTTAATACTTTTAACATAAATGCCAAATGAATGACTCTTAACAACTTAATCTACAGTGATAATATAAATATATGAAAGGAATATTGAAGATTAAGGAGCAGATCAACTAATGTACAACAAGACGATGAAACTTTCTGTTTTGGAAGGAGCCCTTTACACACTTGCATTCAACGCCACACAGGGGTTTGTATATTCAACCCTTGCTCTTTACTATGACTTTGATCCGCTACTTGTTTCAGTTTTAGCGGTTTTACCAGCAACGTCACAATTGATACAGTTTCTAACTCCCATGATATACAAATTGATACCGTCAAAACAAAAGGCTATATTTTGGCTTGCACTAATTGCACGAACAGGATTTATCGTTCTGCCTATCTCAATAATTGGAAGGATTAGGAACGATATTATCGTTGCGGTTCCTTTTGTTCTTTTCAGTGTACTTAACAGCTTAGTTGGTAGTCTATGGACCTCCGCAATGAAAAATATAGTTCCTGAGGAGCAGAGGAACAGGTATTTCGGCATGAGGAATACTATTGCAACTTTTGCAGGTCTAATTGCGTGGGTTTTGTATTCTCTAATTCTTCAGTACTTTGAAAGAGAACTTGCATTGTTGCTGATCTATTCCGTTTCATCTGTGATATTTATAGTAACGGCATACCTTTTATATTTACACGATATACCAGAGACAAAAGTTGCAGAGTATAGTTTATTGATGCCACTTGGAACTTTGAGAAACAAGAAGTTTCGGAATTTCTTGTTGTTTGTATTTATATGGAATTTTGCAATTCAATTTGCTGGCCCGTTCTTTAGCTATTTCGAGGTTTCTCAATTGAAGGTTCCTTATTCATATCTTGGTGTACTCAATGTTGTGAATTCAGTCCTTGCTATGTTCTTTTACACTTTCTATGGAAAGGTAACGAGCAACATTGGTGAAAAGAATATGATAAGGTACGGTATTACACTTGCTCTCGGAATACCGTTTCTGTATTCAATTATGACTCCGAGCAACTATAAGTATTTGCTCTTGATTGATGTGACTGTTGCCGCGATGGCTTGGAGTGCTATAAACCTCGCATATTTTACTTTGCTTTTAAGAATAGTAGATGAGCCGAGCGAGGTATACATATCCATGCATGCTTTTGTCGCAGGCGTTGCATCTCTGATAGCCTCACTTGCTGGTGGCTTTACCTTGAAAGCAATTAGAGATGTCACTATTGGAAATTTAACAGGTTACAACATCATGTTCATGTTGGCATTCATTCTGAGGCTTGCAGCTTTGATATATTTCATAAAGATGGATATCGGAGAAAGTCACAGACCTCTAAAGTTTTCTGAAATTAGTCAGATATTTCTAAGAAGACACAAGGAGTAAATCAGGAGGAGTGTTTGATAGATGTACATAACTATTGGTGTTTTTGATGGTGTTCATAAGGGACATGTAAAAATACTTTCAAGGCTTAAGGAGCTATGCGAATTTAATGATTGTGGTGCTCGTGTATACACAATTGTGTACCCAATGGAATACTACACTGGAAATTTTGATGGGTTAATTACATCACTTGAAGATCGATTTGAACTGCTTTCCGTTTATGGTGACGTTGAAATACTTGAACTGCCAAATATAAAGAATTTTGAGCCAGAAGAATTTTTTGAAAGGATTTCCTCTAACATAGATGGTATAGTTGTTGGTCATGATTTTCGATTTGGAAAAGGCGGAATTGGGGATACTGTTTTACTTTCTAAACTTTGCAATGAAAAGAGAATAAGACTTGAGGTTATACCGCCCGTAATTGTGGATGGTGTAAGGGTAAGCAGCAGTTATATAAGAAAACTCATAAAGAACGGACAGGTTTCAGAGGTCAGAAAATTTCTTGGTAGAAATTACTCAATACACGGAACTGTATATAGAGATAAGCAAATAGGAAGAAAGCTGGGATTTCCAACTGCAAATATAAAAAGACCAGACCATTATCTTGTTGAACCGATGCCAGGTGTCTACTTTGTAAAAGTCTATCTGCCTGTTCAAAAGTATGGCTTGATGAATGTTGGTTACAGGCCTACAATAGAGCATTCAAGGAAGTTAAAATATGAGGTATACATATTAGATTTTTCCTCAGACATCTACGGGCAAGAAATTCGAGTGGAATTCTTGGAATTTATGAGACCAGAGATAAAATTTTCTTCCATCGGCGAGCTAATAGATCAGATGAAAAACGATGAGGCAAACGCAAGGAGGCTTATTGAAGAGTATGAAAAGAAGAAGTCTTAATTGTAAAGACTTCAATATGTTGTCGAAGTTAATAATAGAACATTTCCCACGACCTCATTCAGAAACGGATCCATACAAAGTTCTAATAACAACTATACTGAGTCAAAGAAGCAGGGACGAGAATACAAACGTTGCTGCAAAACAACTTTTTGAAGTGTATAACAATATAGAAATCTTAGCAAATTTGAACCCAACGCAACTTTACGATTTGATAAAACCAGCTGGTTTATATAAAGAGAAAGCAGAAAGAATAGTTCAAGTATCAAGGATAATCTTAGAAGAGTATAATGGGGTAGTACCTGACACGCTAGAAAAATTGCTGCGTCTTCCCGGTGTTGGTAGAAAAACGGCGAATATCGTCCTATATGTTGGTTTTGGAAGACCTGCACTTGCTGTTGATACACACGTTCACAGAATTTCCAACAGATTGGGTTGGGTTAATACAAAGAGACCAGAAGATACAGAAGAACAATTAACAAAAATATTGGACCCCGAACTTTGGGGTCCAATAAATGGTTCTATGGTTGAGTTTGGAAAGAATATTTGTAAACCTGTATCACCAAAATGCGAGATTTGTTTTTTGAAAGATTGCTGTCGATATTATTCAGAACTAAAGAGATAAATATTAATTCTATCACTTCTTTTGAGCAAACGCCTGAGCCATGAATCCACCTTGTGCTTGCAATTTTGCCAGTGCACTTTCAAGCGTTGAGTACTTTGCCCAGAGCTGTTGCTCTTTTTTCTGCAAGTACTCAAGCATTGTGGCCATACGCTTGGAAAGTATTCGTTTCTCTCTCTCGAGCCTTCCGTTCAAACCAGCAACTGTGTCTATTTCGCCGTTGAATTTTGTCAATGTCCAGCTGTAATCTTTTATTTGAAGCGCCAATCCTTTAGTTCCCTCAGTATTCCCAAAAAATTGCCAGACCGCTTCCGCACCGTTGGCATCGATGAAACTTTTCAGCTTGTCTTCATTCAAGGTAATTTTACCTCTCATTGTGTTAGTGAAACCTTTTCCTGTATCACCAGATTCAATTCCAAGAGTATTCAAAGTTTTTCCATCAATGTTCATTGTTAAGAAGCTTCTGAATTTGTCAAATGTTCTTCTTATGAACGAATCGCTCTTAAGTAATCCTTGAATCTTCTCATCTTCAGTCATCTGGTCTTCTGTTTTACCTCTAACTTTATTCTCAGTGAGTTTTGTATAAAGAAAATCGGTCAACTCGTTCCACCTATTTACGAACTCTTTCACACGCTCGACTATCTTATCCTTGTCTGTTGAAACTGTAACTGTTGTTGCTCCAGTTGCTGTTAAATTAAGCGTCAGCCCGTTGTATGTCAGACTGTTAGTTCTTGAGGTCAATTGTTCAGTGTATCCATTTAATGTTACGTTTACCTGTGCAACACTTCCAAGTGTAAAGGTACCAGTGTCCAGTCTTAGAATGGTTAGTAAATCGCTATCACCTGTCACATCAATAATATTGTCTCCTGTTGTTTTGCTTGTTATGACTAACCTTCCGTTTTTATCGTCATAAGTTGCGAGTACTGAAGAGACTGAACTATTTATTTTCTGAACTATGTTACTAATCGTATCTGTATCTTTTAAAGTTATATTTGTTCCATTAATCGTTAGAGTTCTGTCGCCAGTAATTCCGAGATTAGAAAGTGTCTTATATGTTGAGTACGCTCCGACATTTCCGCTACTTTCCAAGGTGAATGTTCCGGATTGTTGAGTCATAACCGCGTCGTTTAATCTGAAAACAAAAGTGAAGTTACCAGACGTATTTGAAATCTGAAACGCCTTATCAGATGTTATTTTAAGTTTACCATCCGTAAAGGTAACGGTCGCGTTCGCACCGAGGCTTGAAAGTGCGTTTTGAAGATTGGCAACGACATCATTTATCGTATCTGTTGTCGCAACATTAATCGTTGTCTCATTCGTACCTATCTTTATTTTCACAGTTGAATTCTGTGGAACGTATCTTGCATCTATGTCACCAACCATATCTGCCGATGTAATAGTCTTTCCAAAGTCCTCACCTAAGAATATGCTGTTTGTAGCAAGTGACAATACTTCGACATTGTATGTACCGTCTTGAGCAGTTGGCGTGGCAACCGCACTGAGGATAGAATTTGAGGCTGTGGCACTTTTAGGTATAAGTGTTGCCTGGAGCGAGAAGTTTGACAGGTATGTATAGAAATCTCTAATCTTATCTGAGACCTTTTGATAGGCCTTTTGTAAATAAGTGTATTGCAAATATTTTTCATTGAGTCTCTGGAGGGGCATTGACTCAACTTCTAATAACTTTTCAATGATAGATTGTGTATCCAGACCACTAACCGCACCGCCGATTTGCAGCCGTGACGAACCCTGGTAGCGATAATTGATGTTATTTGCTATACTTGAAAGGTCCATTTAATCACACCCTTTCGTCCATCAAAACCCCCAACAATTCCTGTATATTCTTTGCGAGTTTCACTGCAAGTTCTGGAGGAATCTGGCGAATAATTTCCCCCGTTTCGGGATCTTTGATCTTTATGACGACCATGTTTGTATCTCTATCTATTTTGAATTCAGCTTCTCCTCTAAAAATTTTCTTTAATTTTTCAAGGTTTTCCTTAAACAAGTCAATATTTTCAGATTGAGGAGTGACTACACCGATTTGCTCACTTTGATGATTAGAGTTATTTTCGGTTGTTTGTACATGTGTGTTCGGCATTGGAGATTTCTTTTGAAATTCTTGGTCAACATTTGGTACTCCCAAACCTTTTATAACCTCCATACGGACCCCTCCGTTTATTAGAATATCCCTTATTCGTTATCGCCTAGTTTTTTATTTTCTTTAATTGAATCAAGCAGCTGACCTATTCTCACAGTTGCTTCAATGCCTTTATCTTCTTTAAACCTCAACTCGGGAGCTACATACATTCTTATATTCTTGGCTACGAAAGTTCTAAAATACCCCTTCTTAGATTCAATGTATTCCAAAATCTCTTTTCTTTTATTTTCGTCACCAAGGACACTAACATAAATATCAGCATATCTTTTGTCTTTTGATACTTCTACTCTTGAGATCGTTATGAGAGACCTTGATTTTTCTATGAATTCGTCCTTCATTTCCATCAGCGCCTCAGAAATCACTTTTCGCAACTCTGATTCGAGCATTTTAAGCTTGTATTCCTGCTTCATCTTCAACACCTCCGTATATTATATCTTTAGATTTATCAAACACTCTATCAAGTTCATTGTATATTACTTTCAAGGCAGAAGGTTTCAACCCCAAAACACTTAAAGCAAACGGGTCAAGGTACGGTTCACCGTATGACAGTGAATAGCCAGGTAGGAATATGTTAGAATAAACGTTTGCTAAGTGGACTATACATATCATCTCTATATAACGAGAATCTGGGTTCAATGATGGTTTCTCGTGGTATTGCGCTACACTTATGTATTCATCTGGGAATTTCCACAATCTTAGGAGTTCACCACCTATCTCCATGTGATTTTCAACATTTCCCTTGTATTCCAAAAGAAAAAACGGTACTTGAGATCTTTCACCAACTTTTGAAATTTCATAGGTATACTTGGGAAACATCAAATCAAGTACCAACTTCCCAATATCATGCATCATCCCAGCCAAGAAAACTTCTTCTCTGTTTATGAAACCTATGCTTTTTGCAATATGCTCTGAAAACACTGCTGTTAACATGAAATGAGACCATAATTTATCATGGTCGATAAAGGTATGTTTCGAATGAAGTGCCGAATAAGTAAAGACGCTTAACGCAAGATTTCTGACCGTTTTGAAACCTACGATTACAATCGCTTCACTTAGCTTAGTTATCTTGCGTGGAAGACCATAATACGCGGAGTTAACTAACCTCAATATTTTGGTTGATAACCCGACATCCATAGATATAGCCTTTTCGAGGTCTTTTGCACTCGAATTTGGATTTGAAGCTGTTGAGATTATCTGTTGTACCACTATGTCAGGTGTAGGTATCTCAGTAACTGTGTTTAGTAGCTCTTTAATCATTATTATTCCCTCTTGGATTATTATTTTGGTATAATTACAGTAAAGATACTGCCCTTACCTTCTTCAGATTCTACCTGGATTGTGCCTTTATGCAATTGAACAATCTCTCTAACAATCGCAAGTCCAAGACCTGTTCCCGGTATTGAATATGTAAGATCATTATCGACCCTGTAAAACTTGTCGAAGATCTTGTCCAGCTTATCACCAGGAATTCCTATTCCGTTGTCTGAGACCATTAATCTGATCTGATCATCTTCATCTATTGCCTCGATTTTCGCATATCTTTCTTCCTTGCTTTTGTCTGAGAATTTGATAGCATTCGTCACTAAATTTAGAAGAACTTGTTCCATACGCCCCGGGTCACAATTTACAGTCACGTTCTTGCAATCGACCATGATGTCAACGTTATAATCACTTGCCATTTGTTTTGCAGACTTCACAACATTTTCAACAATCTTGCATATGTCCGTGTTCTCCTTTACTATCTTCATAGTGTTAGATTCAATTTGTGAAAAATCAAGTAAATCGTTCAACAAATTTTCAAGCCTTTCAGACTGAGTTTGAATAATGGTAAGGAATTCTTGGATTTCTTCCAATGTCATTGGCATGTTAAGCATCGTTTCTGTGTAAGCCTTTATGGCAGCTAAAGGCGTCCTCAATTCGTGTGAAATGTTCGCTATAAAATTGGTCTTTATTTTGTCGACTTCTTTTAACTTTTGAATTTCCTTTTCAGTCGTTATGTTTCTCAAACTTACCAAGAAACGTTCTTCACCGAAAAATTCGACCTTCTTAATAGCTATACTGAAAAATGTGCTCTCCTTTTCGAATTCGAAAAAACCTGACTCGTGCTCAACTTCTTCTCGAATTTTTTCGAGCAAAGACCCACTTTCCTCAAGAATTTGTTTGGCTTTAAGATTCATAAACTCGATTTCTGTGTCTTTAAATACCAGAATGCCATCGTTTGAAACGTTAAGCACTGTCTCAAAATACTTTCTCGAATCATCCACCATCTTGAACAATCTAAGGTTCTCCAACGTAATTCCCGACAGATATGCAATTAACTGGAGGTAATCAATTATCTCTGGAGTTGGTTCACTTGTTGTTAAAAGTACAGCTATAGCAAGGCTCTTCTTTCCTTTAAATATTGGAACAAGACCTACATACAGGTCTTCAAATGGTAAAAACGTTGGATGTAACCTTTCCTCAACCCAACTGATATAATCGCTGTAATAGTTCTCACTTATCGATACGCCATTAGGTTCTAAATAAATTACATTTCCAGAGCTCAGAATGTTTAATACCTGAAAGTCTAAAACGCGTTTTATAATCTCACTCAGTGCAGTATAGAGAGTCTTTTCGTCTTCCACCTTTGAGATTTCCAACATATACTTCGAAAGTAACTGCTGAACGTCCATAATAAAGCACCTTCTCAATTAGCTTTAATATTTTACTATTCTTATCTTACATTTTTTCGGGCGCACTCACTCCGAGTAGTTTTAAGCCTTCTGAAAGTATGATCTTTACACCAAGAGCCAAATTTAACCTTGCATTTGTGAGTTCTGGATTGTCAGTGTCAACTATCTTGTACTCAGCATAATACTTGTGAAACGCGGAAGCAAGCGTCTCGAGGTAGTCAGTGAGATAGTGTGGTGAAAGTTTTTCTTTACATCTTTCTAATATATCATCGAAAGACGATATGTGTTTTATAATTTTCATTTCACTCTCGTTTTCGAGTAATTCAATGTTTTCTAACAGATTAAATTGAACACCTTTTTGTCTTGCATTTTCAAAGATACTTGAAATTCTGGCATGAGCATATTGTACATAATAAACGGGGTTTTCATTCGTTTTCGATTTTGCCAGTTCCAAGTCAAAATTTAAATGAGTATTTACATCTACCATAGCAAAGAAATATCTTGTAGCATCTTTGCCAACTTCCTCTATCAGCTCATCAAGTGTTACAAATTCTCCGGCTCTTGTACTCATTTTTACAATCTCTTCACCACGTTTCAAAGTCACAAACTGGTGAAGTAAGAAAACGAGAAAATCTTCCGGTACATCCAAAGCTTTCATCGCTGCGTACATTCTTGGAAGATGACCATGGTGATCACTTCCAAAGATATCGATTGCGATGTCATAGCCCCTCTTAAACTTCTTGTAGTGGTATGCAATATCGGTTAGGAAATATGTATAGCTGCCATCATTCTTTATCAAAACTTTATCGTTATCATTCACAAAGCGTGACACTCTAAGCCAAAGTGCACCCTCATGTTCGTAGGTTAAATCTTTTTCTTTCAGTATATTTAGCACTTCATCTGCAGTTCCATCATCTATCAGGCTCTTCTCACTATAAACGTTATCAAACTTGGTGTCTAACATTTCCAAGGTCTTATCAAACATTTTCGTGATTTCGCGCAGTGCGTAATCCCTGAAAATATCTTCAATTTCGTTGTCCCATGTTCTGAAAAATCTATTACCGCAATCCTTTAATACGAGCCTTGCAATATCGATAACATAATCGCCTTTGTAACCGTCCTCGGGTATTGGTTCTTCGTATCCAAGGAGTTGATTGTACCTTGCCCAAACTGACTTTGAAAGGAGTTTTATCTGCCTTCCGGCATCATTTAAGTACATCTCTTTAGTTACATCGAAACCGATATACCTTAGGATATTACCCAGAACATCACCTATAACTACCTGCCTACCATGTCCAACTGTAAGAGGACCTGTTGGATTCGCACTACCATATTCCAACAATATTTTTCCTTTGTTCTTGAATCTCCAGATTCCTTCAGGACTTCTTAGGAAGTTGTCCAAGAAATCCCTGTAAAAAGTTTTTGATACTTTGAAGTTTATAAACCCAGGACCTGCGATTGAAATTTCGTCAAACATAGGATGTCCAGTTAATTTCTCCACAAAGTACTTGGCGACTTCACGTGGTGGTTTTTTAAAGAATTTCGCTCCAATTAATGCTATGTTAGTCGAAAAATCTCCAAATTTTTCTTCCGGAATCTCTACAACGAAATCATACTCCATTCCTGTTTCCATGAGATAACTCTTAAGTAGTGATTCTATCTCTCTTTTTATCATCTACTAAAAACCTCCTGTTTGTTGTGAATAATTTTAAATATTCAGAATTACTCTTCCGAGTTTTGCAGGGCTTCAACTATAACTTTCCATACATCTTCTATGCCTTCCTTGCTCAAAGATGAACAAGGAATGATTTTTTCTACACCATATTCAGAAAGGACTCTTTTGAAATAAGAGATTTGCTTGTTTAGCTCATTAGAAGAGAGTTTATCTGTTTTCGTCAGCAACACAACTGGACTAATTCCTAAGATCTGTAACCATTCGAGAAGCTGTTCATCGGATTCCATCAATTCGTGCCTCGAATCAATAAGTGAAAAGAGGAGCTTCATATTCCAACTTCTTTCTGAAAAGTATCTTTCTATAATCTTCCTCCACTCTTCTCTATCTTTTTTTGAAGTCCTTGCGTAACCATATCCGGGAAGGTCTACAAAATAAAACTTTCCGTTAACCTTAAAATAATTTATTGTTTTCGTCTTTCCTGGATTTTTACTAACAAAAGCAACTTTTTTTCCTAAGAGCGCATTTAATAAGCTTGATTTTCCAACATTTGATCTTCCAACAAACGTGAATTCCCCAAGGAGGGGGTCAGGAAATCTATCGTTTGGAGTTGCTATCACCTTTGCGAGTTCTACGTTTTCCGCTATTCTTTTTTGTAATTGCATCGGATTTTTCTTGTTTAGATTTGTCACAGAGTGCCACCTCCAGTACCTCATCTATAGTTTGGACGAACACAAACTTCATCTTTTCGCACACATCTTTTGGTATTTTTTCCAAATCAACTTCATTCTTCTTAGGCATAATGACTGTATTGATTCCTTTTCTGTAAGCCGCCAATACCTTTTCCTTAATTCCGCCGACCGGTAATATACGACCTCTGAGCGTTATTTCGCCAGTCATTGCTATGTCGTTTCGAACGGGTATATCCTTGATTATAGAGACCAGAGCTGTTGTTATAGTAATTCCCGCGCTTGGACCATCTTTTGGTACTGCGCCTTCTGGCACGTGTATATGTATATCGTTTTTCGAAAACTTTTCAGCATATTCATCGCCGCACATCTTTTTGGCAAGACTTAAAGCAATTCTTACCGATTCTTTCATAACATCGCCCAATTGTCCGGTTATTATCAGTCCGCCATTGCCTGGTAAAAGTGTGCTCTCTACATAGAGTGTAGTTCCACCGTTTGGTGTCCATGCAAGTCCTGTTGCAACACCTACAAGTGGTTCATCTAATCTGTCTTCTTCTCTGACTTTGCTTGGTCCAAGATATTCTGATACTTTTTCGGGAGTAATTACAACTTTCTTTCCGACTTTTGTGTATTCCAATGTGGCTCTTCTAATGACGCTTCTAAGCTGTCTTTCAAGTTCCCTTACACCAGGTTCCATTGTATATTCATTTATAATTTTCCCTATCGATTCATCTTTGAATTCAAAAACCTTCTTATCTGTTTCTGTGAATTCTTCGTATATCTTTGGAATTATGTGCTTCTTCGCAATATGAAATTTTTCAACATCCGTGTAACTTGAAATTTCAATAACTTCCATACGATCTCTCAGTGCTGGTGGTATTGAGTATATTACGTTAGCGGTTGTTACAAATAGTACTTCGGATAGGTCGTATGGTAACTCGATGTATAGGTCAACAAAGTCCTTATTCTGTTCGGGATCAAGCACTTCAAGGAGTGCAGATGCTGGATCTCCTTGGAAACTTATTCCCATTTTGTCTATTTCATCTAAAAGTATTATGGGATTCCTCACTCCAAGTTTCCTGATTAGCTGTATGATTCTTCCTGGTAATGCACCAACGTATGTTCTTCGATGTCCCCTGATTTCGGCTTCGTCTCGCAATCCGCCAAGGGACATTCTGCCGAACTTTCTGTTCATCGCCCGAGCTATCGATTTTGCGAGCGATGTCTTTCCAACTCCCGGAGGTCCAACGAAACATATTATAGGTGCCTTCGCCTTGTCAGACAGCTTTCTTGTCGCAAGGTATTCAAGGATTCTTCTTTTCGGTTCTTCGAGTCCGTAGTGGTCCTCTTCCAAAACCTTTTCAGCAAGGTTTATATCCAATGTGTCCTCAGTCTTCTCGTACCAAGGTAGATTGAGAATCCAGTCAAGATAAGTCCGTATGACGTTAGCTTCAGGAGCGTATGGTGACATCTTTTCAAGTCTTTGCAGTTCAGCTTGTGCTTTCTCTTTTACGTAATCTGGGTATTTACCTTCCTCTATTTTTGCTTTTAATTCCTTTATTTCGACATCTTCTTCTCCGCCGAGCTCATCGCGAATAACTCTAAGTTTCTCGCGCAAGTAGTATTCTCTTTGGGTTTTCTCAATTCTTTCCTTGACTTTCTGGTCTAACTGTTGTTCTATCTCAAGCAACTCGGTTTCTCTAACTAAAATATCGAGAATCTTCTCAAGCCTATTTGCGGGATGTACTATCTCAAGCAATTCTTGTTTTTCTTCTATAGTACCTGGACAAAGTGAAGCGGCTATATCTGCGAAAACATCCGGATTATCAACGTCTTCTAACAGCATTAACGTCTCCGGCGGTATTTTTCTTGAATACTGAACATATTTGTGGAGCTCTTCTTTCACCATCCGCATAAGAGCTATAAGCCTTTTAGACTTACCATATCGAGTTCTTAGCAAATCGAGTTCGAATACGAAAAACTTTTCGCCAACATTCTTCGTCCATCTTGCCCTTGTGATACCTTCTACTAAAACCTTGAACGTGTCATCTGGAAGCTTACCAACTTGAATTACCCTTACAACTGTTCCAATCTTGTAGAGATCATTTTCAGTTGGATTCTCGACGGTAGGATCTTTTTGATTTACAACAAAAACCAGATTATTTGTTTTCTCCATAGCCTCTTCAAGAGCCATGAGGGACATTTCTCTTCCAACATAAAATGGAACCACCGTGTTTGGGAATATAACCATGTTACTCCTCATAGCTATTGCTGGGAGTGTATTTGGAATAGATATTCGCTCTTCGCGGGCCTTTTTCGCTTCTTTCTCCAATCTGCTGAACTTCCTTTTATTCTTATTGTTCTTTATATTCTCCAAAGTTTAAGCACCTCCTGAACCTGCTAACCCTCTTTGATGGTACTCGCAGTCTTACCTTTCTGTGTTTTTCATCTTCATGTTCGAAGAATACAGTGATAACATCCTCTATGAAGTACGAATCTATCAGATTTCCCCATTCTATAACAAACACACCATTTCTGTCTTCTATTTCACCTTCGAGTACATAGAAAACGTCTTCTATTCCGTTGAGTCTATAGGCGTCTAAGTGATATACCGTCTTCGAACAAGCATATACGTTCATCAAGGTAAAAGTTGGACTTGTAACGATCTCTTCACTGCATCCAAGACCTGTAACAAGTCCTCTTACAAATGTTGTCTTTCCTGAGCCTATTTCACCTGAAAGTATTATAACATCACCTTCGGCAAGACATTGGGAAAATGTTCGCGCAAATGATTTCAATTCTTTTTCTGTCAAGATTCCCAACTCAAAGCACGATTCACAGCCTGTTTCCACTTACCGAACTCCTCCTCACGTGACTGTTTTGGTGTAAAGATTCTGTCTATTTTTCTTATCTCTTGAAGTTTCTTTTTGTCGACAATTCCAAGAGCCATAGCTGCCAATGTTGCCGCACCCAGGGCTGTTGTTTCCCTGTTCACTGGACGTTCAACAACTGAACCGACAACATCAGAGAGTATTTGCATTATAAGATTATTTTTCGACACACCGCCATCTACTTTGAGAGTATTAACCTTTATAGAACTCTCCTTCTCCATTAGCATGACGAGTTGTCCTACAGAGAATGCTATACCTTCAAATGCTGCGTATATTATATGCCTCTTATCGGTTCCTGGTGTTAAGCCAATTATCAAACCCCTTGCGTACGGGTCCCAGTACGGTGCGCCTATACCTGTAAGTGCTGGAACGAAATAGATACCTCCGTTATTTCCAACCTGTAAGGCTAATTCCGTTAATTCGGAACTATCTTTTGCAAATCCAAGATTTCTAATAAGATAGTTGACCAATGTGCCGGTTATGAAAACACTTCCTTCAAGTGCATATGTTAGCTCATCTTTTATTTTCCATCCAATTGTAGTTAACAGGTTGTGTTCAGATGTTATTAGGTCACTACCAGTGTTCATCAATATGAAACTACCAGTGCCGAGCGTACATTTAATATCTCCCTTTTGAAAAGCAGTTTGCCCAAAAAGTGCTGCCTGCTGGTCACCAACTAACGAAGCTACTGGTATACCATCTTCTGTATAGCCTATTAACTGTGCAGTATCAACTACCTGCGGCAAAAATTCTCTTCGTATATTAAATAGCGAAAGAAGTTCATCGTCCCAGTCTAAGGTTTTTATATTGAAAAGCATAGTTCTTGATGCATTTGAATAATCTGTTACATGTTTACCTGTAAGCTTCCAAGCAAGAAAAGTATCAATTGTTCCAAATCTTAAGGTTCCTTTATTGTACGCTTCTTTTACATCTGGCACATTTTCGATGAGCCACTCCATCTTCGTTGCTGAAAAATATGGATCAACAACTAAACCTGTTCTTCTTTTGATTTCGGTTCCGTATTCCTTTCTTAAATAGCTTGAACGCTCTGCTGTTCTTCTGCACTGCCAAACTATCGCATTGTAAAGTGTTCTTTTACTTTCAGCATCCCATGCAACAACCGTTTCTCGCTGGTTTGTTATGCCAATGACTTCAATCTTTTCTCCTTTTGAATCTGCAACTCTTTTACACTCTTCAAGAACCTCCACAACTGTTTGCCAAATATCATCAGGGTTATGCTCAACCCATCCTTCTTTCGGATATATCTGTTTAAATTCTCTTCTCGCTTCGTGAATTATCCCAAAGTCTTTATCAAAAAGTATAGCTCTTGTGCTTGTAGTTCCCTGGTCGAGTCCAATGTACATTTCCCTTTCCCCCTCTACCATTCGGCATTCTTATTTAAAAAATTTGCTAATTATATTCAATATAATCGTTAAAGCTACGCTTAAAATGATCATCGTTGTGATTGGAAAGATAAACACAAAATTCTTTTTCCTAATAACAATATCTCCTGGCAACCATTTCAAATCACTCATCTTCGATATCAGCAATATCATCAAGCCCATCGTAATAGTTACTACTCCTACCACTATCAATAACCTTCCAATTTCCCGCATTTTCTCCCTCCTTAAAGTATGTAAATGGGAGTGCGACCATCTCGCCATCTTCTGTTTGTAATGTTACTTTTGAGAGGAAGACGTTTACAGTTATTACTTTAGCGATCTTACCGTCATAGTATATCGTTGAACCTTCATCTGGTATGTTTTTGAGCGCTTCTATGTAATATTCGTGTTCATAAGTAAGACAGCACAGCAATCTTCCGCACGGACCAGTTATTTTTGAAGTATTAATCATCATCTGTTGTTGTTTTGCATGTTTTAGCGTAACACTGTCGAACTCTCTTAAGAAATAAGAGCAACAACTCTTTTTACCACATAATCCCAATCCTTTAATGAATTTCATCTCATCTCTTGCACCAACTTGCCTAAGTTCGATGCGTGTTTTGAATTCCTTTGCGATATCTTTTACTAATTCTCTAAAATCCACACGTGTTTTTGAACTAAAATATATTACCAACTTGCTCCTGTCGAATATATATTTTGATTGCAGAACTTTCATGGGCAATTCGTGCTTCTTCACAAGTTCAATAGTTACTTCACGTGCTCTTTTTGCAATTTCCTCATTTTCGCGAATTATATCTAAATCTTCTACCGTTGCTTTTCTTAAAACCGACTTCAGTTCGTAGTCTACATCATCTATGCTTATATCTTTCGGCCCCAAAAGAACTTTGCCGTAATCAGTTCCAAACTCACTGAGAACAATTGCGTAGTCTCCATAGGTCATTTTCTCACCATTATCTAAGTAATAGATAATCTTACCCATTGGCATTAATTCAACACCATAGACTGTTGCTTGTAAACTCACAGATTATCACCTCTTAAGTTAAGTAATAAAGTATAGTACGTAAGCTGGTAATTAAAGTTAAAAACTTTTGCTTTAAGCACACTATCACAAACTTGTGCAAGTCTAATCTTTTCTTTCAGTGTTAATCTTTCATCTTTGAAGGCAGTCCACATAACCGCTTTTGCTGTTATTTTCAGAAATCGGACATCATTTTTCTTAGAAAGGCGTAAAAGAAATTTACTAAAGGTTCTTAAATCCGCTGAGATATTCTTTTTGAACATTTCTTTTAATGACATGAAGATCGTTAAATCTGACAGATCTTCTGTTTTAGATTCAAATAGTTCATCTTCTGAAAGAACGTCGTAGTTTCCTCCCACCAATTCTCTGAGCATATCGTAGTTCCAGTAAGCTATAAATCTTTGAAAATCGTTTAATTCAGAGCTGATTTCTAATTTGACATACAATTTCTGCAATCTGCTCCTTATCGTTGGAAGTAGAGAGTTCCACCTTGTTGTTACAAGAATCAAGACAGCATAAGCTGGTGGTTCTTCCAATGTCTTTAAGAAAGCGTTTGCTGCTTCCTGCGTTAATTTGTCAGCATCATAAATAATGACAAATTTTGAATCACCCTGAGGAGTAAATTCTAAAAAATTTATGGCATTTCTTATTTCATCGATACCGATATTAGTTTCAGGCTCAATGATGAGTACGTCAGAAATCTTTGAAAAATCGATTATTGATCTCAACAAAGTCCTGGCGAATGATTTATTCACAACTACAAGACCATACGATTTACCATTCTCGATTCTTTTTCTCAGATTTTCAGCAGCATTAGAAATTTCATTGAATGTGACATCCAAAAAATAATGCACCTCCTGATTCACTACTTTTCCAATATATTTTATTATACCACATTTGCCAGTTTTAGACTATTTCAAACAGGTGTGGTATAATTTTATTTGCAAACTAACTGGTTAATGGAGGCAAAATAGAATGCGAGAAGAAGCTCTTGAAATACAGAAGGCCGTAGAACAGGAAATACAAAGAATCCTTAATGGGTTATTTGAAGATACACCAGGAGAACTGAAAGATGTGATCGTTGAGTTTTCACATTTTGTACTAAGGCCTGGAAAGAGGATCAGACCTTTTTTGCTTGTGTTAACATACAAGGGGTACTCGGATAACGATGCTGAAAATAATGCTCTGAAGTTAGCAGCAATAATTGAAATCATGCATGCCTTTTTACTCGTGCATGATGACGTTATCGATGAATCACTTTTAAGAAGAGGGGAACTAACGTTACACAAGATATACGAATCCAAATTTGAGAACGAAAAGCTCGGTAAAGACCTTGCAATAATTGTTGGAGATATAATATCGTTTTATCTTCTTGGCGTGTTATCTGAACTAAACATTGAAAGTCGAACCTTCAGAAAAGTATTGAGACTCTTCTCGGATTGTTATGTAAAAACAGGTTACGGTCAGCTGCTTGATATATTATACACTGGACGATTGGATGAGACAATATTAACAGACGATATCCCGGCAAAGATCAGCTTGTTAAAAACCGCGTACTACACGTTTATACATCCAATGCTTTTCGGTTACTATCTTAGTGGCCAGAATGATGAAAAAGAAATAAAAACGCTCACAGAAATAGGCAAACTCGTTGGGATTGCTTTTCAGTATCGAGATGACATAATTGGTACATTTGGTGGGGACAAAAAGAGTGTTAACGATATTGTTGAGGGTAAGGCTACCATACTGATAAAGAAAACTTCCGAAAAGCTCTCAAGCGAGAAAAAAATGACTTTGTTTGATATCATTTCCAAAAAGGAAAAAACTCAGGAAGAGATCGAACTCATACAGAGTCTGATTTTGGAGAGCGGGGCGTTAACTGAAACTGTAAATGAAATAAACATTCTCGTATTGAAAGCATTAGACTTACTTGAGAAGTTATTTATGAAAGATAGGTCCAAAGAAGAGATCAAGAGAATATTGAACAAAATACTCGAAATTCCGCAGATTGGAGAAGTTAGGAACGGTGGTGAAATAAGTGGCTGATTATCCACTTCAGTATAAGAACCCCGGACCTGACGTTGTACTAAAAACGAAGAGAGGTTATCCAAGATTAGGTGCAACACCTGATGAAACAGGGGTTAACTTTGCAATATTTTCTAGAAATGCCACTCGAGTTATCTTGGAACTTTACCAAAATTACTATGATTCGATACCATCGCATTCTTTTGAACTTGATCCCATAAAAAATAAAACCGGAGACATTTGGCACATATACGTCTACGGCATTGGACATGGCCAATATTATGGTTGGCGTGTAGATGGAACTTATGATCCACTAAATGGTAAGCGATTTAATGTTAACAAATTGCTCATAGATCCATACGCAAAGGCAGTAACAACATTTTTTGACTGGAACGATGATGCTGTTTATGGGTACGAGAGAAATTCTCCGATGGGAGACTTATCATTCTCTACAATTGATTCTTCAAAAAGCATGATAAGGTCAATCGTAATTGATGATTCAAAGTATGACTGGGAAGACGACAGGCAACTACACATACCGTGGAACGAAACTATAATATACGAGATGCACGTTAGACTTTTCACTATAAGCCCGACTTCAAACGTGAAATTTCCGGGCACATTCCTTGGAATAATTGAAAAGCTTGACCATTTAAAAGAGCTCGGCGTTACTACAATTGAACTTATGCCAATTTTTGAATTCAATCTTAACTCAAATCCCAATGTGAATCCAGTTACTGGAGAGCAGCTTAAAGACGTTTGGGGATACAACCCATTGAACTTCTTTGCAGTCACCGGAAATTACTCAGTTGGGCTGAAGCTCGGTGAACAGGTGTTTCTATTCAAAGACTTTGTAAAGATGCTTCACAAGAATGGCTTTGAAGTTATTTTGGATGTTGTGTACAACCACACAGGAGAAGGTGGAGAAAAGGGACCTACGCTTTGCTTTAGAGGAATAGACAACGAGATATATTATATGCTTGATCCGAAGAATAAAAGGTACTACTTAAATTATTCAGGGTGTGGCAATACCTTGAATTGTAATCATCCTGTTGTCAAAGAGATGATAATTGACAGCCTGAGATACTGGGCGACCGAAATGCACGTTGATGGTTTCAGATTTGATTTGGCATCTGTGCTTGGTAGGACGCCAGACGGTAGGTGGATAGGTGATTTATCGCTTTTGAAAGACATAGCCGAAGACCCAATTGTTGGAAAATTGAAATTGATTGCTGAAGGTTGGGATGCTGCAGGTGGTTATCACTTAGGACTCTTTCCAGAAGGATGGGCTGAATGGAATGGAAAATATCGAGATTGCGTTAGAAAGTTTGTCAGAGGCGATAATGGAGTAATTGAAGAGTTGATGCTTAGAATATCTGGTAGTCCCGACCTCTACGCAAATAGAAAACCGCATGCAAGCATAAATTTCATAACATGCCACGATGGATTCACCATGAGAGACCTGTTATCTTACAATAAGAAACATAACGAAGCAAATGGCGAAGGAAATAGAGATGGTACAGATGAAAACTTTAGTTATAATTACGGAGTTGAAGGTGACACAGATAATGAAAAAATCGTGAAAATACGAAAACAGCAGGTAAAGAACTTTTTTGCCATACTTATGCTTTCTCATGGAACTCCAATGATTTTGATGGGTGATGAATTTTTCAGAACACAAAATGGGAATAACAATGCTTACTGTATTGATGATGAAACAACGTGGGTTGATTGGACATTGAAAGAGAAACACAAAGATTTGTTTGAGTTTGTTAAAAAGATGATTCGCTTTAGAAAGTCACATCCTGCCTTAAAGAGAGAGTGTTTTTACGAAAAATACGATAAATTTGGCAATCTCATAACGGATATAACTTGGCATGGCATTAATCCTTTTGAACCAGACATGTGTTATCATTCTCATTCGATAGCTTTTATGATATCTGGATCAGATCCAGTTAAGGGTTTAAGGATAGATAACAATATATACGTTATCTTGAATCAATGGAAAGAACCTTTGAACTTTGTACTTCCGCCACTTCAAGGCGAAGATTGGTACTTAATCGTAGACACATCTAGAGATTATCCGGATGATTTCTTGGAAACTCCATACTTAGTGAAGGGATATTATACAGCTCAACCGCATAGCACTGTCATATTTATATCTGATTAGGGGAGGAATGCGGAGCATGGAAACTTTCTTTGGAACGATTGTCTTTTTGACAGGAATTCTTTTGAATAATTGGGTTTCAAGTTTACTTCTATCAAGACTAATCCTTATACTAACGATGGTAGGGATAGGTTTTCTTATAAAAAATCCATACGCAGTTGTTGTATTGACACTTCTTCTTTTACCATCGAGGTATATTTATACTCCTGTTGGAAAGGAGATGCTTAAAGATTTACGCAGGTTCTTATTTAACAGAGCCATGATTCGTAACAAGACTTACCTCACATTAATCGGTACCGCGGGCGTATTTCTTGGATTTGCGCTCCCTGCAATTAAGAATTATCCAATTTCAATCTCTGTTGTGATTATCGTTGCAATAGCAGTGATATATATTGTTGAATATTCCAACGAAAAAGCTTTTTATGATAAAGTCAAAATAGCACTCGGAAATAAAAGTGACGAGATTGAATCGTTAAAGGTAGCTTACGAAAAAATGGTACTCTTTTCGAGTACCAATGTTGATGATTTGATAAAAAATCGCATTGAACTATTCAAGAACGTAAAAGAAAAAAGAGAAACCAAATAAAAATTTCTTAGACAATTTCAACAATGAATTCCATCTCAACCAGTGCGCCTTTCGGAAGGCTTGCAACACCGACAGTGCTTCTCGCTGGGAAAACTGAAGTTTGAGCTTCAAAGTATTTCTGATAGACTTCGTTGATTTTCGAAAACTCGTCCAAGCGAGTTGTAAATATGGTTGTCTTGACGACGTTTTTCAACGTAAGACCAATTTCGGAAAGCATGGCTGATAGATTCTTCAAAATCTGCTCAGCTGCTTTTTCTATGCTTTCATTAACTAATTCGCCGTTTTCTGGATTGATCGGCAATATGCCCGAAAAGAAGATCAAATTTCCAACTCTAACAGCTGATGAATAAGGACCGACAGCTTTGGGACCTTTTGAAAAAGTCAGAACTTCCATGAAAGTGCACCTCCCCAACTGTATTGATTAAACTTGCATTTTCTTAAACTTTTCTGTGGCTGCTTTTCTGTAAAGCTCCGCACCATCGTGCGGATTACCGTCAAAGGCTATCTTTCCATCCTCTATATAAATACATCTATCTACGTAAGGTAGAAACAAATTAATTTCATGAGTTGCAACGAGCACGCCTTTATTTGTCTCCTTCAACTTAAGCACGGCGTTCAAAACCTCTCTTTTACCGTTTTTGTCGAGCATGGCGGTTACCTCATCGAGCAATAAAAACTCAGGATTGAGTGCTAAGACTGAGGCAATAGCGAGTCTTTGTTTTTGTCCACCTGAAAGGTAATATGGATCAAAGAATTTAAGCTCTGAAAGCTCAAGTAAATCTAAGACATACTTCGCTCGAGTTTCCATTTCTGTTTTACTGAGCCCGATATTCTCCAGACCAAAAATAACATCTTCAAATACCGTGCTACCTACAATTTGAGTTTCCGGATTCTGAAAAACGTACCCTGTCAATTCAGATATATCTGAATATTTTCCCGGAATAATTATCTGTCCTGCAAAATCAATTAACCCGGCGAGAACTTTCAAAAGGGTCGATTTCCCGGAGCCGTTTCTACCTATTATCATGACTATATTACCTGTTTCGAATGTCGTCGTTATACCTTTCAAAACCTTCTTGCCTGAGTAATTAACAGAAACATCCTGTAACTTGATATGCACATACTTCACCCCTTCTGGTATAATGATACCATGCGGATGAATTTTATGCAAAGAATACAATAGAGAGAATTTTTAAGAAAAGAAAGGAGGTTTCTAAAATTATGGATCTAAAAGAACAGATTAAAGAATACGTTTTATCGACGATTGGAGTCTTACTTACAGCACTCGGGCTTGTGATATTCTTTATTCCGAACAACATAGCAGCTGGTGGGGCAAGTGGTATGGCTATGATACTCCATCGTTTGTTAAGTGCTATACCTATTGGTGTTTGGATGTATATTATTAACATCGTCTTGTTCATTCTTGGATTTACACTTGTAGGAAAGGACTTCAGTTTCAAAACAATATATTCAACATTCGCACTGAATTTCTTTATAGACTTATTTGATAGAATACTCAAAATACCTCGCTATACAGGAGACGACCTGATGCTTGCCGTATTTTTTGGCAATGTATTAGCCTCAGTAGGTATGGCCATCGCATTTGCAAACAACTCATCGACCGGCGGAACAGACATTGTAGCCAAAATATTGTCAAAGTATTTTCATACCCCGATAGGAACGACACTACTCATGATTGACTTCTCAATCGGTATCTTAGCAGGCTTCGCATTTAACCCGCGTATAGCGATGTATGCACTACTTGCTATCATAATAAACGGCATAACGATAGACTTCATATTAAAAGGTTTAGAACTTGCAGTAACTATGACTATCATTTCAGGCAAAGTCGACTCAATAAAGGACTATATATTGAATAAGATGGAACGAGGGGCAACTATACTGAAAGCCCGAGGCGCTTATTCAGGAAGGGATTTGGATGTTCTATATGTTGCATTAAGGCGTAGAGAGCTTGGAGAAGTTCTGCATGCTATCAAGCAGATTGACCCTGATGCGTTTGTTATAGTAAACGAAGCAAGATACGTACTTGGAGAAGGTTTCAGAAGCATAGATAAAATAGTTTAATTTTATAAAGAAAGCCCCCATTTCAGGGGCTTTCTTATAACAAATACTTGCTAAATCTTGAATTTCCTTATTGTTTCTACCAACTTTTCTGCAATATCGTCCAAGTTTTCTGCTGTTTTTGCAACGTTAGCTATTGCATCAGATTGCTGTTTAATAGCCGTTGTTACTTCGTTCATTTGCTCAACAACACTTACCATGGACTTACTTGCGCTGTCCATCGCACTGCTCATTTCTTCAGCTGCTGCACTCTGCTGTTGCGCGCTCGCTGCTAAGTTCTCCGTCATTTGCGACATTTTGACGATGCTCTGCAATATCTGTTCAAATTGCGTTTTAATTAATGTAGATTGCGCTGCTGCCTGGTTTACGATCTCAACAGTTTCTTTTGTTGCGTCACTTGCTTTCATGCTTTCATCGACTATTCCCCTCAGAATGTTCGCAATATTCTGTGTCGCTTGTTTACTCTCTTCTGCAAGTTTCCTAATTTCATCCGCAACAACAGCAAAGCCTCTACCAGCTTCTCCTGCCCTTGCTGCTTCTATTGCAGCATTTAGTGCCAACAAGTTTGTCTGTTCGGCGATAGAGTTTATCGTATCTACTATCTCGCCTATGTTCTTCGCACTTTCGCTGAGTTTTTCAACTGTTTCAAACGTCGTATTTGCTTTTTGTTTTGTTTGTTCAATAACGTTTGTTATGGACAATATTGCCTTTTGACCTTCTGTTGAAAGTGTGGACACTCTCTGAGCCTCTTCACTGAGTTTTTGTGAAGCGTTTGCAACATTTTAAGCACTTGCTGCAACTTCTTGTATACCGCTTGTCATCTCTTCAATTGCAGCCGATGCGTTGTTCACATTCGTGTTTACACTGTCAACTTGTGCTGTGAGTTCTTCTATCGTGGCGCTTGTTTCTTCGGATACTGCTGCCACTTGAGATGCTTCTTGCTTTATAACATTTCCTTCCTGCTGGATTTGTGAAACAATACCTCTAAGAGCATTAATTGTGCTCGAAAGTCCGGTTGCAATCTTTCCAATCTCATCTTTTGATTTGGTTTCGATGTTCACAGTCAAATCACCTTGCGCTACTTTCTCAGCGGCAGCAACAATTTCGTTGATTGGTTTGACGATGAATGTTCTTGTAAACCACAATGCTAAGAGAATGCTCAAGATGATTGCTATCACAGTAATACCAATCATTACGATTGTGGCAATGTTAGCTTCCTTCATCAAGTCTTTCTCTATTACAAGAGTTGCAAAAATCCATCCATTTGGCAGTCTCTTGTATCCTGTGATACGTTTGACATTGTTGAATGTGTATCCAAAAACACCACTCTCAGGTCCTGAAAGCCATTTTTTGAAGAATTCCTGATCCGACACGTTCTTTCCTATCAGTGTTGTATCTGTGTGCAACAGTATATTGCCGCTCTCTGACACAACTGCATTTAGGTATCCAAGTCCCTTGCCCTTTACCATGAGTTTTTCCGAAAGTTTTGAAATATCAAAGTCAAGTGCAACAACGCCGACAATTCCTTCATCCGTTTGAATAGTCTTAGCAATAGTAACAACAAGTTGCCCAGTTGAAGCGTCAGCATAAGGTTCTGTAATGATAATCTGCCCTGGTTTTGCTACTGCGTCTTTGTACCACGGTCTTGATGTTGGGTCATATCCTTCAGGGAGTTCCGTCTCAGGTATCAAATACATTCTTCTGTCCTTTAATCCAACATAAACATACATAACATCTGGATAACTCTTCATAACGGTGTTGAAAAGTTTCTTCATCCAAACATCTTCCTGGAATTCGTTTTTGTAGACACCCAATACGTTTGCATCCTTTGATAGCAGTTCGATGAGCTTTACGTGCCCGTCAATGAAACTCATCAAGTTGTCTCCGCTGTTTTCCGCAAGTGCTTGGAGGTTCTGTTCTGTCTTTTCTACAATCATGGATCTCATGGTAAACAAAGAATAAATTCCTATAGCCACCATGAAGAGAATCAAGATCGCAACAGCCACCATGATCTTCTGGAACATCGTAAGGTTTCTCATGAAAAGCCCTCCTTTCAGATTTTGTGATACTAAGCGATACTCTCACATCCTCAAAATTATTACCGTATGTTAAATTCACAAATTACAATAATTATTATACTACAAATTATGCTTGAATCTACAGCTTAGTCTATAAAACTAATATAGATTCGGATATATATAGAAATCCTGAAAAATTTTGAGCAATATGAATGAAAAGATTGCAAAAGTTAGAAAGATGCAATTAATAAATTATTTTTATCGTCCAGTTATTTTGACAGTAGAATCTTGAAAATGGTTTAATAAAACTGATAATATAAATGGTGATTCATCTTTTTTATTATTCAGTTTCTCATTAATTGGAGAAGGTGGAGGTGGTTTTGATGGTATATATACTCGGGGCAAAGAGAACGGCTATAGGCACATTCGCGGGTTCTTTGAAAGATATTCCGGCACCACAACTCGGAGCAATTGCAGCAAAAGCAGCCATTGCGCAATCCGGTGTTTCTGTAGAAGATTTTGACGAAACGATCGTTGGATGTATACTTACCGCAGGTCAGGGGATGGGACCGGGCAGGCAGGTTGGTATATACGCAGGTATTTCCGTTGAGAAACCTGGTTATACAGTCAATATGCTCTGCGGTAGTGGAATGAAGGCAGTCATGATCGGTGCTACCGATATCGAGCTTGGAGAGGCAGATGTAGTGCTTGCAGGTGGTATAGAGAGCATGTCTCAAGCACCATTTTTGCTTTCTTATCGCGCACGTTTTGGTTTGAAGTTTGGAAATCAGGAAATTCAAGACCACATGATACTCGACGGATTAACCGATGTATTCAATAAAGTGCACATGGGGATGACCGCTGAGAAACTTGTAGAAGAGTTTGACATATCTCGTCAAGAGCAGGATGAATTTGCGTACAACAGCCAGATGAAAGCAAAGGCAGCAATTGAGAACGGAAAATTTAAAGACGAAATCGTTCCTGTTGAAATACCAGACAAAAAGGGTGTCAAACTCTTCGACACGGACGAACATCCAAGATTTGACGTGACTCTGGAAAGTTTGGCAAAACTTAAACCAGCTTTTAAACCAGATGGAACTATAACTGCAGGTAATGCAAGTGGTATAAACGATGGAGGAAGTGCAATTGTCCTTGCAAGTGATAGGTATGTTGAAAAGAAAGGATTGAAACCTCTTGGAAGAATAGTTGCATGGGCACAAGCGGGTGTTGACCCAATGAGGATGGGGATAGGTCCAGTTCCTGCGACAGAAAAGGTTCTTAAGAAAGCCGGTATGTCGTTCCAAGATATCGAATTGATAGAGCTGAACGAAGCGTTTGCAGGTCAGAGCCTAGCCGTTATTAAAGGCTGGGAACGAGCATTTGGAGTTACGAAGGAATGGATACTGGAGCGCACAAACGTAAACGGTGGTGGCATTGCGCTTGGACATCCAATCGGTGCAAGTGGAAATAGGATAATCGTTACGCTCCTGTATGAAATGAAAAAGAGACATATAAAATACGGACTTGCGACGCTTTGCATCGGTGGTGGAATGGGTACTGCGGTTATCGTTGAGAATATTGAATGATTCTTATATAAAAGGGGGTAAACAACATGAGATTGGAAGGTAAAGTTTGCATAATCACAGGCGCAGGAAGCGGTATTGGAAGAACGGCGGCTGAACTCTTTGCAAAAGAAGGTGCTATCGTAATTGCATGTGATGTTGGAGAAGCATCTTACGAACATCCGAACATACATTTTTACAAACTTGATGTGACTGATAGAAACAGGATAGCAGAAGTTGTGAAGGATGTAATCGAAAAGTTCGGAAAAATAGACGTGCTTATTAATAATGCAGGTATCACACGCGATGCGCTCATTCAAAATATGACCGAAGAGGATTGGGATAGAGTAATAAATGTAAACCTGAAAGGCGTTTTCAATATGACTCAGGCAGTTGTCCCTTATATGCTCGAAGCTGGAAAAGGTAGTATAATTAATACATCGTCTGTGGTAGGTGTCTACGGAAACATTGGGCAAACGAATTACTCAGCGACAAAGGCTGGGGTTATAGGTATGACAAAAACCTGGGCGAAAGAATTTGCAAGAAAAGGCGCACAAATTAGAGTTAACGCAGTTGCTCCGGGCTTTATAAAAACCCCAATGACAGAGAAAGTGCCAGAAAAGATTTTAACGGCAATGGCTGAGAAAGCAGCATTAAAGAGGCTTGGAGAACCTATAGAAGTTGCTTATCTTTACCTGTTCTTGGCATCCGACGAATCAGCATTCATTACAGGTCAAGTCATAGGTGTCGATGGAGGACTTGTACTATAGTGTAGTTGATAATAATAAAATTGAAGCGCTCCTTTTAAGGAGCGCTTTCTTTCAATAATTTCCTACATAGGAAGCTATTATCTGCCTTATCTTATTTTCCTGAATTAACTTCTGAACCGCTTTATCAATTCGACTCTTGAGCTCTTTATTCAATGATATATAGCCTATCTTGGTCGTATAAATGAGTTGCTTTTGGACTGTAAGTCCGTACATTTTAGCAAGGTATAGTGCGTTGATGTAATCAAAAAATGCGCCATCGATTTTCTTTATCAAGAGATGTGTTATTATCTCTTCGTTAGAAACGTAAGATATGTACTTAACTTTCCTCCCGCTTTGATTCCATTGCTGAACGATGGTTTCTCCTGTTGCCCCTTTTTTGACTCCAAAAGTAATGCTTTCCGGTCTTCCATCCCACTTTAGATCACTTCTTGTCACAATAGCTAAACCTGAATCCATATAGGGTGTTCCGAAATCGTAGAGTTTCTTTCTCTCATCTGTCATATGTATGCCGCCTACGACTACGTCCATCGATAATTTTGTTAAAATCTCAGGGGAAATTGCGGAAAAAGGTAATACGTACACTTCAAGCTGATAACCTATCTCTTGAGAAACCGCCTTCCATATATCACATTCTATGCCTTTGAATGTGTTCCCACTCCAAAATGCATATGGAGAACCTAACAGGAACCCAACTTTAAGATACTGAGAGAAGATAAACGATGTAGGCAATATAAGAACAAGAGATAATAGTAGCAGAAGAATTCTTCTTATCAAACCGAAGCACCTCACTTCTTGGAATTTGATAAAACTTGTCTCTCATCTACTCTTTTAGACTATGCGAAGCTTTGGATCGTTGAAAGCTATATAAATTATTAAAAAAAGTACAGGGAAGGAATCCCTGCCCTTCTCTTTTCGAATTAGAACTATCCTATAACAGCTTTCTCCCACTTCTTCAATATTTCATCCAATCGTTCGTTAATCTTTGGGTCTACTCTCAAAATCTTCTTTGTTTCAGGAACGTATTTAAATACTTCAGGTAGTTCGATGTTTATAACAGGAAGCATCCACTGGTTCAGAGGAACTTCTTTTTGAAATTCAGGTGTCAAAATAAATTCTATAAACGCTCTTGCAAGTGCCCTGTTTTTGGCATTCTTAATTATACCTGCGTATTCTTCAAGAACGTATGCGCCTTCTTCAAAGATTACAGGTACATACTTTATTGAGCCGTATTTATACATGCTGTAAGCTCCGTCTGTTGCAAAACTAACTATTATGTCAGCCTCACCTGTTTCAATCATCTTGAATGCTGCACTCCAACCACTTGTGAATGTAAGTACGTTCTTCTTGAGCTCTTTCCAGTACTCCATAGCTCCATCTTCACCAAAAGCCGCTATTGTCCACATGAGGAATGTCAATCCTGTACTTGAAGTTCTTGGGTCTATTAAAACGATTTTGCCTTTGTATTCCGATTTCAGCAAATCTTTGAATGATCTTGGAGGATTTTTTATCTTCTCCGCGTTGTAAAGCATAGCTATAGCGCCATAATCGTACACGGTCCCGTAGTCGTTTACAAAACCTTTGTACATCAAATTTTTAGAATTCGTTGCTCTGTATTTTTCCAAGATACCTTCGCTGATAGCCTTGTTCAGTTGCTGGAGGTTCAATCCTATGACTATGTCAGCTCTTGGCGAATTTTTCTCAGCTATTAGCCTTGCAAGCACATCGCCCATCGAACCAAAGCTGACAACTTTTACTTTGCAGTTGTACTGTTTTTCAAATTTTGGTATAACAACCTTTGCTATGCCCCCTGCAAAACTGTCGGATGTGTATATGACAAGTTCAGCAGAGAAAGATACCGCTGTGATGAGCACAAGAGTTAAAAAAAACAGCTTTTTCATAAAAATCCCTCCTTTTCACGATATTCATACGTTATGCGCATTTAAAAGAAAAAATCCCTCCAATTTTACGGAGGGAACATCGTTTTATTATTAATTTTTCCAGATTCACACTTATTGTGTGCCCTGGTCCCTCCGCCGGTATTAACCGGATCAGGTTCGAAGGGTCGGGAACTTGCGTTCCCCTCTCAGCCCCGCATTTAGGAGCTCCCCTCCAGGTATAGTATTTCACAATGAATTTTACAATAGCTGTTACTAACAGTCAAGTCGTTGAGTTTTCGGAAAGTTTAATCGTCGATTATTGCGCATAACTTTCATTGTGATAAAATTAACTTAAAGGTTATCTCTAAAACCACTTACTTCTAAGAAGGGGTGAAACTATGAGAAAGCACATTCTTATCTTGCTAAGTGTTTTTGTACTTACTATTTCGTTTGGTGGTGTCTTGCATTTTGAACATGCGGACATTGTTTTTCCGGAAGGTTATGAAGAAAACGCCAAACTTGTTGGGAAGATATTCGAAAACGTTCGGCAACAGGTTATCGATTTAATTGGAAACGACCCGGGTAGAGTTACTTTCATACTTCAAGATAAGGGAGCCATAAGTAACGGATATACAAATCCTTTACTTCACAAAACAATAGTTCTTTACCTCTGGCCACCGGAAAGTTGGTTCCAATTCTCATTGCCGCTCGAGGATTGGTATACATATCTTATCATTCACGAATTTACGCACATGGTGCATTTAACCTACCAAGATTTATTCTCAAAGATAATAAGTATCTTAACAGGCATTCCGTATTTGCCTCAAATGTATGGACCATTTGTCGAAGGCACAACGGTCTTTGCTGAAAGCTCTTTTTCGAAATCCTCAGGTAGACTGAATAATCCGTTCTATTCTGATGGTATGTATTATTATTCTATTCCAAATTTTCCGTCATTCACCTATAAAGAATTGATGCCTGTTGATGACTTCAGAGGAGGTTTGCTGTACTACAATTTCACAGCTGGCTTTTATAAATATCTTGTAGATACGTACGGTCTGGATAAGATGAAAAAATATCTTGAATTAACTTCTGCATTTTTACCTGACCCAGAGATTGGGAGCAAGTATAAAGATATCTTTGAAAAAGTCTTTGGAAAAACTTTTGACGAGCTTTATACTGATTGGATTAGAAGTGTAATGAAGATAAAATACCATGAAGGTGAGCTTATATACAAACTTCCAAATACTCAGATCTACAAAATCGACAAAACAGATAAAGGCATTCGAATACTAACTGATAAATTTGGTCCCTCAACTTCTTACATTGGTACCACTAATTCAGAATTGATAGAATTGGATCAAAGCGGAAAGGAAATTTCAAAACAAGTTCTTTTTGCAATGGATTTGAAAATTGATTCTGATACAAAGTATGGTCTTATCAAAAGCGAGACTATGGGAACATACGAGAATCAGGTTTGGGATTTGAGTGCAAACCGGATTATTGCTAAAGGAAACATATCGGCATTTGCGGTAGCAGATAAGAAGGTATACTTAGCAAATTATGACAATAGAACTATGAAGACCAGAATTGTAGGAGAGAACTTTGAATTAACAATAGACAAGTATGTTTCTTATATGGACGGTAGAGATACGAAATTGGCTCTTCTGCTGTCGGATTATTCGATTCTTATAGTAGATACCAAAACCAAAGAAACGTTTGAGATAACTG
Organism: Fervidobacterium gondwanense DSM 13020; assembly: GCF_900143265.1. Taxonomy (NCBI): domain Bacteria; kingdom Thermotogati; phylum Thermotogota; class Thermotogae; order Thermotogales; family Fervidobacteriaceae; genus Fervidobacterium; species Fervidobacterium gondwanense. Next base: position 105,406 of record NZ_FRDJ01000002.1, read on the forward strand.
ACGATGCAATGAAGGGCCCGTATGTAAGATTTTGGAAAGATGGCATTCTCTTTACAAGAGTTGATGGAAAATACGTGAATCCATATTATTATGACCTATCTAAGAAAAAACTTTATCAACTTGGAGAAAATTTGTTGGTTTATGATTTTTGCGTAGCAGATGATTTCATCTATTATGTAAGCTATATTCCCTACACGGTGAATACCGGTATGGGAATTTACAAAATCAAGTATAGTCAATCTGAAGCAGAATTGAAATCATATAAATACGATTTCAGTTTTACTGACGTGAAATTTGAGTACGGCTCTGAGCTCGCGTTTAGAATGAATAAATTCATGCAACCGCTTACTTGGATTCCGATGTACGAGTACAACGAAACTGACGACATTCATCGTGGGTATATGATATTTACTTTTGGAAACATAGAGAACGATACGTTTGTAGTCTTAACACCAATCTTTGACCTCAAAATAACAGATTCAAGCTTCAACCTTTCTTATTCACAGTACATCGGTGCTATCCAATCTAAGGATACTTACGAGCTTTTCGCCAGTTATTATTATCCAACAAACGACTACAACTTGACCGGTGCGTTTAGATTTGGGACTCTTAAACTAACGCCTAATACTAACATGTATGGTTACTTGACTTTCAGTTTTAGAAGTGAATATAGCAATATACTCGACGCTTACTTCAACCTATTTGCTACCTTTAATGTACCTGCTGTTTATTCAAAAAACATAGGCTTTGGGTTACTTGTTACATCGAATTTGTTTGGTTACCCTTATAAATCCCAAGCTTTCTTATTGCTCAGCAGTGAAACGTACGAAGAACTATTCTCGTATGAAAAGCTGTTGTCAAACTTGTACGCTTTCGGCTATTTTGGCATTGCTTTGAATTTAGACACAACATTTGAAAGCCAAGCTGCTGTAAGACTCGAGGATATTCAGACAGTTTCGTACGATGTTTCATTAGCATACACGTTGTTCAAAGACAGTTCATTTATATTCGGAAATCTTATTTACGTACGAAATAGCGGTATTACCCTCGGAATTTCCAATCCAGTAGCTTTATCAAATGAATCCATCTATGGACTTTACACTCATTTCTTTATTGAAACGTATGTCTCAGGTTTAAAGCTCTATCCTGTTGCAGGTATTTTTTCACCATTTACTGAAATCCTAAGCGAGGAGCCATTGTATCTGATTTATTTTGGACTCAATTCATCGCCACATGGTTTACCACTGTCGCCATGGGTGATACCAAGTAGATAACAGTCTAGTAATATGGAGAATGTTTTGTTATAGTTTGTAAGAAAACTACATTTTAGGGGGCTAACATTGTTATGGGAAGGTTTTTTCATAAATATCACTTGCTATCGTTTTCTGTTTCAATTCAAGCGTATCTTTTCAGTACTTTTATAAATTCAACCGCAGCAAAACTGAATTTTACATTTACTCAAATTGGACTTATCAATCTTGTTGCATCCTTTGTCTACGCTTTAGCGAGTATTACGATAGGTCATAGCGGATACAAGTATGGTTATAAGAAAACCATGTCATTGCTTTTCGCGTACCTCCTGTTTGTTTCATTCTATGGACTTGCGGTTCGAACACCATATGCATTAACGCTCTTTGCAATATTACAAGGAGCGTTCTTCGGTTCATTTTTCCCTCAAGTTGAAGGGCTTATTGCAAAGTCAGAAAGTACTCTCGGAATAGATCCACCATCAATTACCGGCAGGTTCACGTTATCATGGAGCACGGGAAATATAATTGGAGTGACGTTTGGTCCATACTTAACCGTTCGCTTGTCATACATTATATTCATGATAGGTCTTATCCTTTCATCATGTAGCGCTATTTTGATTACAAAGGACGGCAGGAAAAGCGGTGATGTTATTGTATTTAAGCCTGCACATAAGTTAACGGAACATACGTACAATTCTTCTATAGTTAACGATTCAAAGCTCATGAGAAAGCTCAGATTAGAATACAGGATAATCCTGTTCTTGGGCGGGCTTGTTTACACATCTGTGATGGCTGATTTTCCGAAACTGATTTTACTTGCAGGTTTAAATTTGGATAAAGCCGGATTTTTAATAGTGGGGGCCAACATAGGTGTTTTCCTGACGTTTGTTCTTCTTCAATCCTGGAAAGGTTGGGTAGGCAACGAGAAAATCTGTGCTTTGCTTCTTAGTGTCGTCCCGGCAACTGGTATCTTGGCAATTTTTGCAAAATCACCTTTGCCGTTTTTTATAACAGCGCTTTTTGCAGGTTTCAGTTATGCTGTTCCCTATACTTTTGCGATATTCTACGGTCTGCTTTCTGAGACCGAAGCACACGGCAAGCAGGGAGCATTGCATGAGATGGTCATAGGTATGCTCTTTGGGGTTGGTCCATTCTTGGGAGGGTTGTTACTTGATAGATTCAATGGAAATACAGGATTGGTTGTTTATGCATTAGCTATATCACTTGCTATTTATTCCATACAGCTATTCTTCAACAAGTTCTATGTACTAAAATCACAGAACTAAATCACTCGTTTTTTTGTCCAGTTAGATTTTACAAACGCATAAAGCATCACACTTGCTTCTGCAAATTCAGAAACAGGAAACGCAAGCCACAATCCGTTTATACCTAATTTGAAAGTCAAAATACTCAAAAGAACAAACGGGACCATAACACCCCATCGACTTATAATGCTTGAAATGAACGGAATAGAGGTCTTTCCGGATCCAAAGAACGCACTTGAAATACCAGCAGTAACCGAAATAAAGAACATTGCAGTCAAGACAAATTTGAGACTCTTAGCACCAATTTCGATAACTATTTGGTTTGTCGTGAATATTCTAAAAATGTCGTCTTTAAAACTCGCAATCAAGGTCAGGATAACCATGTTGATAATGACACTATACAAGGTTGCCATGAAGGCAACCTTTTTTGCCAACCTTTCATCGTTCTTTCCAAGCGCAAATCCAACTAATGTACTTGAACCTATTGAAAGACCGAATATCGGAATAACGGAAAAACCCATAACTCGTTCTATTATGCCGAAAACAGTGACGATTTCCGAACCAAATAGCGATGACAATTTTATGAGTACGGTATACGAAAGATTTCGAAGGAGCATCTCTATACCTGAAGGTAAACCAATGGTAATTAGTTTTCTATCTATTAGCCTGTCCAATTTCAGCAATCCTTTAAACGAGACCTTCACCCCATCTATACCTCTTGAAAGTAACGTTAATCCCCAAATCAGAGGAAAGAAAGAAGATAAAACTGTTGCCCAAGCAGCTCCCTCTATTCCCAAACCAAGACCGCGGACACCTATGTAAGGTATTTTTTCAAAAATGAATACCGGATCAAGGATAATATTTAAAAAAGCCCCAAGAGCCATTGTAGTCATTGCTAAAGTGGCTCGTCCAATGTTGCGCAGTGCGGTAAAGGTAGAGTAAGTCATGAAAAATATCGGCATAAAAAATATGCGGATGTAACCATATTTAATTGCAGATTCGACAACTTCTCTATCCTTTGAAAAGAACCACACAAGCGGTTTGAAAAATACAATTAAAATTGTCGAAGCAATTACCGCAACTAATGCCTTAAAAATAAGGGTTTGTTCTATTATTCTTGAAGTTAAGCGTTTGTCACCCGAACCATAAGATTGTGATATCAACGATACCGAAGATGTGCCTATTATCTCGTTAAGAATCTCAACGAGCCAAAAGATTGTAGAAAAGATAACAATGCCTGCAATCGCTTTGTATGATATCTTGCCTATCCAGAACATATCTACCAAGTCGTATAGCGATTGTATTGAAAACCCAATCATCGTCGGGACAGAAAGTTTAAATAGATTCTTGGAAATGTTTCGAAAATCACTTTCTAAATTTATCATTCTCACCCTCCACTCGTCTGTGTACCTTGTCTGTGCACATAGTGCACCAGTTAACTTTCCCTTATATGTTTGTACATTCTTATCATAACATAAGCGTTTACAAAATAAAAAACGGAGCTAACTGCAAAGATTAACGTGTAACCAGAATTAAAGCGCGTGAAATAAGCGAAGAGCTCTGCAGAAAAAGCTCGAGAGACGTTGTTGAAAAAGACGTTCATGCCGTTTATCGATGATAAATACACTACATCGATACTCGAGAAAACCGTAGCAGTTAACAAAGGACTGACCATGTTCATAACCGCAAAGCGGAGTATGTACACCGAAGTGAACGTGATAGGTTCTCTTACAAAACTCAGCATAACTATCAAGATAGGCACGACAACGTATGAGAAGATCAGTACATTCATATCGCCAAATTTCTTGCCAAGCTTGTGTGAAAACATCGCTCCTAAGCTCGTTGCCAACTGCGCACTTGCGAGGATAGAACCGATTATCGCAGGTTTCATGTGGAATATATCATAGAAGATAACGTTTCCAAAGCTAACGAACAATCCTGCACCGAAACCAACGCTTATAGTTGACAGGAAATAATAAACTACTATCTTTCTCATTCTGTAATCCATGTTTCTTACAATGGAGAAAAATCTTAAGATACCCTCATTTGATTCTCTCTTTACCATCAATTCAGAAGCTTTCATTTTGAGAATTGGATATATCGCTATGAGCCTTGATAGACTCGAAACTATCAGAACAGGTCTCAAGCCAAACAGGTCGCCAAACACACCACCAAAAACATTTCCAAGAACACCGGTGAACATCCCAATACCGAAATTCATTCCAAGGTGCTTTGAACGATTACGCGCGTCTGTTTTAAGTATCAGCAAAGTTGAGAGTATTACACTTGTTGCAGACGAAAAGCCACCGAAGAGCAATGACATAATCGCGAGTTGGTGGACAGAAGTAACGAGTATTCTATATGTTCCAAAAAATACACTGAGCAAATGAGTGAACACCATTAGTTGCTTCTTATCAAATCTATCTGCAAGCAAGCCAAATATCAATCCAAAAAAAGCGATTCCCCACAGTGAAAACGAAGTTATCCTACCAACAGCACTTGTGGAAAGTCCAGATGAGCGCAGTAAAAGATTGAATATTGTTCCATATATACCCTGGGCAAGTCCATCGATGAATGTAAAAAGTGTTACGAGATAGGGAATTGGCATCAATTAACCCTCCAATAAGGTGCTTGACCTGTTTCGAAAACTGTTAGCATGACGAAGTGTTTCAAGTATATTCTACCATCCGGCAGCAGACAATTCAACTTCAATATAAGAATCCACCATTGTTTTATTTGTGTATTCTTCGAGAAGAAATGTGCGGAGATTTAATTAGCACTCTTGACATATGAGTGCTAATCTGGTAAAATTGTCCCGGAATGGAAATAAGAAAAAGGATTAAGAAAGGGGTGGTCATGATGATGTTTAACACGGAAGACTTCACCGAAAACGCTCAGGAGATTTTGCAGTCCGTTTCCGATGTTTTAAACAGATACAGGCAAAATCAGATGGCGCCCGAGCACATATTGTTGACTATGTTAGAAAACACAAAAAATGCAGCTTATGATATTCTAAGCCATCTGAATGTAGATATTGATGCACTCCGCAGTGATGTCGAACGCGCTATTAGTTCAAAAGGCTCATACTACTATTCTTCAGGTGGAACAGGTCAGGTTTTCATAGCACCAGACACTACGAAGGTAATCAACGAAGCTAAACGTGAAGCGAAACGCATGGGTGACGAAAAGGTAGGTACGGATCACCTGTTGCTGGCGATGACGATTGTTCCAGAAACTACAACTTACAGGTTACTTACAAGATATGGCGTAACTCAAGACAAGCTTTACAGCGCCATCAAAGAGTTGAGGATGAAGAGAACGTATTCTGAAGAGGAAAATATAGACGTACTTGCAAAATTTACAGAAAACCTTACAGAGATGGCAAGGAACGGTCAATTGATGCCGGTTGTCGGTCGAGAGAACGAAGTTAATAGGATGATAGAGATTCTTGGCAGGAAGATCAAAAACAATCCAGTACTCATTGGTGATCCTGGTGTTGGGAAGACTGCGATTGTTGAAGGGCTCGCACAGAGAATTGTAAAGAATGAAGTTCCTGATTTCCTTAAGAACAAGACAGTCTTAAAACTTGACCTCGCAAGACTCGTTGCAGGAACGAAATTCAGGGGTGAGTTTGAAGAAAGGTTGAAGAAGCTGATAGATGTTCTCAAGAAACGAACAGATATAATACTGTTCATAGATGAGCTACATACTGTCGTTGGCGCAGGTGCTGCGGAAGGTGCACTTGACGCGGGAAATATTTTGAAGCCGGAATTGGCGAGAGGAACTCTAAGAGTTATTGGTGCTACAACCGTTGAGGAATACCGAAAACATGTAGAGAAAGACAAGGCCCTTGCAAGAAGGTTCCAAGTTATATTCGTACCAGAGCCAAGCGTTGAAGAGACAATTGAAATTTTGAAAGGATTGAAGCCGAAGTTTGAAGAATTCCACGGTGTTAAAATAACTGATAAGTCTATTGAGGCAGCTGCGAAGTTGTCTTCAAAGTACATTACTGATAGATTTCTGCCTGACAAGGCGGTTGACTTGGTTGATGAAGCTGCTGCAAGAGCGAAGATTGACGGTAAGGCAGAAATATTGGAAGAAGATATTGCAAGGATTGTGGAACGTTGGACAGGCATACCTGTTGGCAAGCTAATGGGTGATGAAAAGGAGAAGATTAAAAACTTAGAAAAGTTTATACACGAGAAATTTGTTGACCAGAAAGAAGCAGTTAGGCTTGTTTCTAACGCAATTAAGATGGCAAGAGCAGGTATAAGGAATCCTAAGCGTCCACTTGGCGTGTTCCTCTTCTTAGGTCCGACTGGTGTTGGGAAAACTGAACTTGCAAAGCGATTGGCTGATGTAATCTTCGGAAGTGAAAAGGCACTCATAAGGATAGATATGAGCGAGTACATGGAGAAGCATTCAGTTGCAAGGTTGATAGGTGCGCCTCCGGGATACGTTGGTTACGAAGAAGGTGGGCAACTTACCGAACAGGTTAGGAGAAGACCGTACAGCGTTGTACTATTCGATGAAATAGAAAAGGCTCATCATGAAGTTTTCAACGTCTTATTGCAACTTTTCGATGATGGAAGGCTTACAGATGGAAAGGGTACAACTGTGGACTTTAGAAACACGATAATAATCATGACGAGCAACATCGGTTCAGACGTAATTATCCAGGATATCGAAGATGGCTTGGAAGATGCTATTCCAAGGCATATGGAAGAAGAGATGCGCAGGTACTTCAGACCCGAACTCATCAACAGAATAGACGCAGCGGTTGTATTTAAACCTTTGAAGAAGGAACATATAAAACAAATAATCTCCATCTACTTGAAGGAACTAAACGAAAGACTTGCTGATAGAAAGATTACAGTTGAACTTGATCAAAACGTAATGGAATATTTAGCAACAGAAGGATACGTTCCTACGATGGGTGCAAGACCATTGAGAAGGTTGTTTGAAAACACTATAGAATTCAAATTAGCAGAACTTATCATAGATGAAAAGGTCAAAGAAGGAAACAAGGTGCTCTTCTCGATGAAAGATGAAGGGTTAAGCTGGGAAATACTCTAAAGCAGAATACATGTATCAGTTTTGGCATCTGCAAGTACTCTTGCAGATCCCGTGATTTCTTAATAGTATTCGTAGTTCCATTCATAGTTAGTGTTGGCGAAGTGTTTCAAAAAAAGACAAGATAGGCACTCTTGGATTTTGCCAGTTGAATTTTGCTTGAAGCTGTTGACAGAACAACGGTTATATGATAGAATGTATCTCGCAACGGGGCGACGTAGCCAAGGGGTCTAAGGCGGAGGTCTGCAAAATCTCTATTCGAGGGTTCAAATCCCTCCGTCGCCTCCAAGAGAGTGGGCTCGTAGCTCAGTTGGTAGAGCATCCGGCTCATAACCGGACGGTCGGGGGTTCGATCCCTCCCGAGCCCACCAGAAAGATACCGCGGGCGTTATGCCCGTATTTGTTTTATGCTCAATAATCCCGCTCTGCTAAAAGAAGGCAGGGCCGCATAGACCGAGGGAGGAGGTGCTTTATGAGGATTTACGAAACGATGTTCATCATCAAACCAGATTTGTCAGAGGAAGAAAGAAACAGCTTGGTTGAGAACGTGAAGAAGTTTTTGGAAGAGAGAGTAGGAGCACATGTGGAAAACGTAGACAGGTGGGGTATAAGGAAACTTGCCTACAGAATCGGCAAATACTCAGAAGGAGATTACACAGTTCTCTACTTCAGGTCAACAGGTCAAGGTCTTGAACAGTTCGAAAACTATTTCAGAGTTCACCCAGAGTTCATTAGATGGCAGACATTTAGAAGAGAAGACCTTGAAAAGAAAGAAAGAAGAGCAGCAAGAGCAAAAAAGACAGAAGAAGTTTCATCGGAATCCCAGGAGGGAACAACAGAAGAGAAGGGTGAATAATTATGTCTTACAATAAGGTTGTTCTTGTTGGAAGGCTAACAAGAGATCCTGAAACAAGACAAACACTCGATGGAAATCTTATAACAACGTTCACGCTTGCTGTTAATAGAGGTAACAACGGTGATGATGTGGATTTCATTCGTATCGTTGCATTTAGAAAACTCGCTGAGCTTGCACACAATTATCTTCAGAAAGGGCGCATGGTCCTCGTCGATGGTAAGCTCAGGATAAATAAATGGAAGACAAACGATGGACAACCGCGTTCAACTGTCGAAATATGGGCAGACAATATAGTTTTTGTTGATTCTAAGAAAGGCGATAGAGAAATACCTGATGAGATTCCGTACGAAGAAGTCTTTGGTCAAGATGTTGAAACAGATGAAGACATACCAAATGATGATGAACCACCGTTTTGATGTTTTAAACATATAAAAAGGAGGGAATAATATGCCAAAAGTAAGGCAGAGAAGAAGAAAAGTTAAAGCATGCAAAATGTGCGAAATGAAAGTAGAATACGTTGATTATAAAGATATAAGAGTACTCAAGGACTTCCTCAATGAAAAGGGTAAGATCCTTCCAAGAAGATTAACAGGTAACTGTGCAAAGCACCAAAGAATGGTCAAGGATGCAATAAAGAGAGCAAGACAGATGGCATTGATCCCTTACATAAAGTACTAAGAATAAAAGCCGCCTAAACGGCGGCTTTTCTTTTGGGAGGATTCATTGTGGACAGTTCTTTTGCGTTTAAGCTGTCGATTCTGATAACATTAGTAATTTCTGTTTTGTTAATTACCATAAACCTATATGCTGTGGAAATAAAACAAGGTTGGATACTTTTCACCAATGGACCTGATATTAATTCGATAATCAATTATCCAGCCAAAATTGTAGTTATCGATTACTCAGCAGATGGTACAGACAAGAAGGCATTCAGTAGTGCTGAGATTAATTTGCTTAAGTCTACAGGAAAAAAGGTTTTTTCATACATAAATTTTGCGATTGCAGAAGACTGGAGATTCTATTGGAACAAACTTCCAAAGAGTATCATCTTAGGTAATCTCGAAGGTTGGACCGGTGAATACTACGTAAAATATTGGTACGCAGAATGGTATTCGATAATAAAAGAATATATGACAAAAATCTCTAACGCTAACTTCGATGGAGTAGTGCTTGATTGGATAAATGTTTATACGCACGAAAATCTTCAAAAGCTAAGTGGTAAGACACAAGAAAATCTTAAACTTGCGATAGTGGAAAATATTAGGAAAATTGTCTCAGAATTTCCGAAAATGGAGTATGTATTAATCAACGGTGAAGATATCTTAATTGAGTTTCCTGATTTGAAAAAGAGTATCAAGTATGTTTTAGTGGAGAGTCTGTTTTTCACAAATACCAAATTAAAACTCAGTACAAAATATTATACCGAGCGATTAAGTAAGCTCTTAAAGCTTAGAAACGATGGAGTCGAAATTCTTTCAGTTGAGTATATAGATAACGGGAATCCTTTAGATAAGACTAACTCTGAAAGGATAAAAACTTATGTCGAATTAGCAACAAAATACGGCTTTATTTATTACGTAGCACGCACGGATATGAAGTTGAATATTCTAAATATTCCAAGAGTTATCAACTGATTTTTTATTCAAGGTCGTCTCTCATTCCTATTTCATTGAGTATTATAAAATCTTTGTTCCGCCAGTCCTTCTTAACTTTGACATGGAGATCCAAATATACCTTCGATTCGACGAAATACTCAATGTCTTTTCTCGCACTTTCACCTATCTTTTTTATCATCTGACCTTTTTGGCCTATGATAATTCCTTTTTGGCTATCTCTCTCAACATATATATTAGCTCTTATGTAAACAATGCCGTTGTCACGCTGTTTTACTTCTTCAACTATAACAGCGACGGAATGTGGCACCTCTTCGTATGTGAAGTGGAATATCTTCTCGCGTATGAGTTCCGCAGCTATGAATGAAAGCGGTCTATCAACGAGAATGTCATCAGGATAGAACTGTGGTCCTTCCGGGATATTATCCTTAATAACTTTAAGTAAATCGTCTAATCCTGAACCTGTTAAAGCGGACGTACGTACTACTGTAATCAAATCGTTTACAGATTTCCTAATTTTGTTTTCAATTTCAACGATTGTATCCTCTTTCACCAAGTCTATTTTGTTTATAATACCTATTGTAGGTGTCCCGGATTGGTTGATGTAATCCGATATAAATTCTTCTGGCGTCTCAAAACCTTCCTTTGCATCTATCGTAAACAACAGTATATCAACGTTTTTCAAAGCCTGAACAGCTGCTTTGACCATGTATTCTCCAAGTCTGTGTAATGGTTTGTGTATTCCAGGAGTATCTACAAATATAATCTGCGCTTCGTTGTCTGTGTATATTACGTTTATCCTATTTCGAGTTGTCTGTGGCTTCTCAGAGACGATGACTACTTTCTTTTTCATGATTGCGTTAATGATTGATGATTTTCCAACATTAGGTTTTCCCACAAATGAAGCAAATCCACTTCTCATATTCCACACCTCTTGTTATCTTATCATTGTCTTCAGCTATTCTGATTGTTCGCTCTTTTCTTGCTTTAATTCAGATATTAATTCGCTCAGCAAAACCTTAATATCATCGCCGAGCTTAACTCTTCTGTCAAGTAAATAAATACGGTTTATGAGGTTTGATAAAGACTTAGGTGTATAGTACAAAACGTGATTGAATGGTGGGTTTTTAGAATTCTTAAATCTAAATCCAAGGAATCTTGCAACTTTTGGCGATGCAATTTCTGTTTCTTTTGCTAATTTACTTATCTCGGACCATGAATATTCACCTTGTTTTCTATGTAAATTGGCGATTATGTTGAACAGATCTATAAAGTGTTTTGAGAGTGCGTAAGAGATTACGACTGCATCGTACTCGGAAACGATGTCATTCAAAAGCTCTAAGGCTTTTGAGTATTTTCTCTCACTGATGGCAAATAAAAACTCATCTAATCTACTTATTGTACGCTTGTAGACAATCTCATCAACATCTTCGATAGAGACTTCGTCATTAGAGTAGGTCTTTAATTTTTCAAGTTCTGTTAGTATTCCAAACTCGTCACTACCAACAAGATTGTATATTTCTTGGGCGACTTCTTTATTGCAAATTATGTTCAATTCCTTGGCTGTTTGTAGTATTAACTCGATCCACTTTTCTTCTTCCCAGTCCTTTGGTTTTTCAAGAACAACAACTTGCCCGCCCTCTATGTCTTTAGAAACTTTTTGAGTTCTTACAAAAACTGTTACTTGCTCATTTGAAAATGAGATATTCATGAACTCGTTCTTTTCACTTTTCGACCACTCATCGAAATCAACAAGGTCATATACCTTCGAATTAGAGAATAAACCAACACTTTGGGATGCATATTTCAGTTCCGATATTTTATCTGTGTCATCTGCATATATTCTTCTGTAGTGTATATCCTTTCCAGATATGTAATTTTTTACGTAAAATTCCTTTTTGAGCTCAGAATCGCCAGTAAGATATATAACCATAAGATGTTATCATTTGTCCTCCCTGTTGTTTATTACTTCGACTATTTTTCCACTTTCCATTCTGAATATTCTATGGGCAATCTGTGCAACGGTATGGTCATGCGTGACTATGACGAAGATAGTCCCAAATTCTCTGTTAAGGTCTATAATCAGTTGTTTTATCTGTTCCCCATTCTTCGCGTCAAGAGCTCCGGTAGGTTCATCTGCCCATATTATCTTTGGGTTTGTCGATAGAGCTCTTGCAACGGCAACCCTTTGTTGCTCACCGCCTGAAAGTTGTGAAGGATAGGCATCTTTTCTGTGTATGATTCCCATTTTGTTTAATAATTCTAATGCACGATCTCTTGCTTGTGTTATGGGGGTTTTATTTAGTAACATTGGCAGTTCGACATTTTCGACAGCTGTTAGTACGGGTATCAAGTTGAAGAACTGGAATATAAATCCCATATACTTTGCCCTGAATTTTGCCTTTTCTTCTTCGCTCATTTTTGTTATTTCTTTCTCTTCAATAATTATCCTTCCAGTTGTTGGAATATCTAAACCTGCAAGCAAGTTGAGCAGTGTTGTTTTACCAGATCCAGAAGGTCCCAATATTGCAACGATTTCCCTGTCATAGATTTCCAAATTCACACTGTCGAGTGCAACGACCTTAGAATTACCACTTCCATAAACCTTTGATAGGTTTTCAGCTAATATCACAGGATTTTTTGATTCCATCATTTCACCTCAGTTTGAATTTTGAATTTCTCTCGAAGTTTCTTTTCAACAATTTCTGGTACCCACTGAGAGATTGTGCCTCCGAACGACGCAACTTCTTTGACAAGACTTGAGGAAAGAAACGAAAAATTCTTATCGGTCATAAGGAATACGGTTTCCACACCGTCGCAAATTTCTTTGTTTGCAAGCGCCATTTGCAATTCATATTCAAAATCTGTAACTGCCCTGAGACCCCTTATTACTACATTGATCTTCTTCGCTGAAGTGTATTCCACAAGCAGACCAGAAAATGTTTCAACATGTACATTTGGTATGTTTTTCAAGCATTCTTGAACCATTTCTATCCTCTCATCAACGCTGAATGTGTAATTCTTCTTTTTGTTTTCCATTATAACCACATAAAGCTCGTCGAATAGCAACGCTGCCCGCTTTGCAATATCTATATGACCGTAAGTTATTGGGTCAAATGACCCGGGATACACAGCTTTTACCATATCGTACACCCCTTCTATTGCTCAGAGTGGAAAACATCTGGCTCGAAGAAATTTGTAGAGGATGGATTGAACATCAACGTTACTGTCCCTATTGGACCGTTTCTTTGCTTTCCAATGATTATCTCAGTTTCATGTGGCAAATCTACGTGCTGTTTTTTGTAGTACTCATCTCTGTACAGGAATATAACTACGTCGGCATCTTGTTCGATTGCCCCTGATTCTCTCAAATCGCTAAGACGTGGGCGTTTGTCTTCCCTTTGCTCAACTGCACGTGATAATTGCGAAAGTGCTATGATTGATACATCAAGCTCTCTTGCAAGCAGTTTTAAAGATCTAGAAATTTCTGAGATTTCTTGTTGTCTGCTGTCTCTCCTTCCATCTCCTATATCCATAAGTTGCAGGTAATCAATAAATATCGCATCTATGTTATACTCCTTTTTCATTCTTCGCGCTTTAGCCCTCAAAACTCTCGGTTCGAGGTTAGACTCATCATCGACTATGATGTTTGCTTTCATTATTCTTGAAGCTCCTTGTACAAGCCTCTTCCATTCATCATCGCTCAACCATCCGCGCCTAACTTTCTGTAAGTCCACGAGAGATTCCATACAAAGGAGCCTTTGTATAAGTTGTTCTTTGCTCATTTCGAGACTGAAGATACCCACAGAAGCTTCTCCAATCATTGCCATGTTCTTAGCAAGGTTTAGCGCAAAAGCTGTTTTACCAACACTTGGCCTCGCTGCGATGATAATCAAATCAGACTTGTGGAACCCAGAGGTCATTTCGTCCAACTTTTTGAAACCTGTTGGAATTCCCGTAACTAATCCTGTCATTCCTTTTAAATGTTTGTTTCTCAGATCTTCGAGATGTTCAAAAACCTCGGTAAGTGCGCTTCTTATATCAATGTATGTCTTTGTTGCTCTTGATTCAGCGATTCTAAACACAAGTCTTTCTGCCTCATCCAAAACCTCTTCTACGTCAAGCGCTTCGTTGTATGCTTTTTCGACAATCATGCTACCTGCTGTGATAAGCTCTCTAAGAACTGCTTTATCACGAATGATCTGTGCATACATCTCAGAGTGTGCGGCAGTTGGCACGTTATCAGCAAGCTGAGCAACGTAAAGTTCACCGCCTATTTTTTCAAGCAGCCCCTTTGATTTTAGCCTGTCGCAGACAGATATTATATCTATAGGTTGGCCATCATCATGAAGCTCTTCTATGGCGCTGAAGATAGCTTTGTGTTTTTGGTCGTAAAAATCTGCTGAGCTTACAATTGAAACAATGTTATCCAATCTCTCTGGCTCAATTAATATGCTTCCAATTAGGGCTTGTTCTGCTTCTATGCTGGCAGGTATATTCTTCACTTATGCTACCTCCTCAAACTGCTATTAGTCGAAAATGGTATTTTTCTTCTTCAATGTTAAGCCGCTAAGAATTATTATAAATAAGGAGACGAGAACAATATATTCTCCAAACTTTATATAAAACGTTTCTTGTGTATTTATGCTGATATACATTGTTCTTGAAATTGTTCCATAAGGAAGTTGTGTATAGTTTCCAAAGATGTCTACAACACCACTTATGCCGGTGTTCGAAACTTGAATGACATATCTTCTTGTTTCTATAGCTCTGAAAATCGATTGGACAAAATGCTGTTGGAGCGGAATGCGTGAGTTATACCATCCATCATTAGTTATAACCACTATTGCCCCAACATCGCGAGCCAATTTTCTTGACAAGTTTGGAAAGAAAGACTCAAAACATATTTCAAAGCCGATTTTTCCATACCCTGGAATATCGATATCCTTTAGCGTCCCAGGCGAGAAATAATACATTCCCTTCAAAAAGCTCAGAGAGCCAAATATGCTCCCATACGGTAGCATTTCGACAAATGGAAAGAGCTTTACTTTATCATATTTATCTAAGAAGCTTCCATTACTATAAATAACAGCGCTGTTAAAAGCTTTGTCTTCATCAAGAGTTGGGAACCCAACAACTATTATTCTTTTAGAGAATATTTCAAGAAGCTCTTTTTCAACATCAGAATTTCTTATATCTGTTCCAGGAAAAACAGCTTCGGGAAATATTGTCATATATTCTGGCGTATCTGAAAATTGCTTTTCTATATAGTCGACGATTTCTGAGGAACTGTAAGAATACTTGACTTTTTGCGGTACATTTGTTTGGGCAAGAACAACAGGTTTGTCCCCAATTATCTTAGGTATGAATCGCTCGATAATACCATCACCAGAAATTATTATGACAAATATTGATAACATTACAAGCAGATTTGCTTTGCTTTTTTTGAGCAATCTGTAAGATTCATAGTTTATTACAACGATTACAAAGACCAATCCAAGGGTGCCAGTAATAGAAAGTAGTTGTAATATCCCTGTGAAGTTGTACAGTGCATCACTCAATCTTCCACCTGTGAATCCCAGGTCGCCGATTCCCCTAAGATATTCTGACAGTGTGTACGCAGAAGCAACGAACAGTGGTTGCAGAAACCTGTATTTTATCCTTTCAGCCCAGAGACCGTATAAGAAGCCGAATAACAAAAATGGCAGGGCTTCAAGTACGCAAAAAAGCAAATATACGAAAAAACCCGCGGTTGGTCCAAATCTTCCGAAAAGCTCTGGTAAACCTGTGGTGAGTGTGTTAATTAAGTAGTGAAAATTAACAAAAGAGAAAATGAAGAAGTATAAAAATGAGCTAAGAGCTGTGAGAATGGGTCCCTTTCTCTCTAACGAAAAGAACAGCGGTATTAACGCAAAAAACACTAATCCCCCGTAGAGATAACCTGGCATGGAAAGAGTCGTGAGAAGCGATGCGATTAAGATATTTAATATCTCACCCACAAAATTCCCCCCGTTTTCTCATTAATTTATACACATAAAGAAGTTTAATTATTTTATGAATATCTCAACCGCTTTTCTCAGATGGTTGGCAACGTATTCTTGGTCTTCTTTTTCAAGGTCAGTGTAGAACGGTATCGCTATTGTTCTTCCTGAAATATCTTCCGTAACAGACAAGGTTCCCTCGCTCCATCCAAGTTCTCTATATGGTCTTTGTAGGTGCACAGGAGAGAAATAATTTCTACATTGTATGCCATTCTCTTCCAAATACTTCATAACGTTATCCCTAATAGACTTGTTTGCAGGCTTTGGCAGTCTTACCACATACACAAACCATGACATCTTTGTCACGTAATCCATAACCTTTGGAGTTTCAATGCCAGAGTCTTTTAACAGTTCCTCGTATCTCTTCGCTACGGTATTTCTCTTATCAATAATCGTATCTATTCGCTTCATCTGAGACCATCCAAGCGCTGCTGACATTTCATCTATTCTGTAATTGTATCCTATATAATCGTGCGAAAGCCATCCTTGACCTTCTCCTCTTCCTTGGTTTCTCATCGCAGCAGACAGTTTGAATATTTCGTCACTATCTGTAACTATTATGCCACCTTCGCCTGTGGTTATCTGTTTATTGGGATAAAACGCAAATGCGCCAGCTAATCCAAATGTTCCAACTTTCTTTCCTTTATATTCACTTCCGAGGGCTTCACAAGAATCTTCAATTATCTTCACGTCATATTTCTCGCATACGTTAACTACGCTATCCCAATCCAATGGATGCCCAAATACGTCAACCGCCATTAGAAACATACTTCTGTATTTTCCAGCGTTTTTTTCAACGACTTGCTCAAAATGTTCCATATCCATATTCATAGTCTCAGGTTCTATGTCAACGAACTCAACATTCCCACCTTCATAAAGTGCAACGTTTGCAGAAGCAACGAATGTAAATGACGGAACTATGAGTAAATCATCCTTTCCAAACCCCAAAGCTTTGATGATTAAGTGCAGAGCACTTGTACCGCTTGAAACTGCGACTGCATATTTTGTCCCAACATAGCTCGCAATACTCTCCTCAAACATTCTTGTGTATTTTCCTATGCTCAACCTGCCTGATTTCAAGACTTCTACAACAACTTCTATATCACCTTCTGATATCTGCGGATTTGAAAGTGGAACTGTCTTTTTACCTTTTTCTTCCATCTCATCAGCTCCTTATATTGTAATAATTCTGCACTCCAGAGAGATTATATCATAAAACGACAAAAAATGTCCCTAATTGGGACACTTTTATACCTGCATTTGTTTACCAACTATTCGATTTTTATTCTTTTCAGAAAATTATATTCATTGAAGGCTTCTTCATACATACCAGCTTCTTCAAAAAGTTGTGCAAGTTTGAGGCGCTTGTCAGGATTAAAAGGATCTTTTTCAACAATCTTCTTGTAAATATTTGCCGCACGTTTTTTCAAACCAAAAGTCCTAAATAGAACATACCGTGGATAGCGAAACGCGAAGACAATTGTAATTGGGAGAATTATAAGAACGGTGATAATAAGCTTTTGAACATATGAAGACAATTTTATACTTCCTAACTTTTTAAGATGCTCAGCAAACCATATAGAAATCCTTTTATGCCAAGATATCTTATTCTTTTCTTCCTCCTTTAGAAAAAGTTCTTCCATTTCTTGGAGTTTGTAGCCATCATTGCTAAAGTACCTATAAAGTTCGAGCAATTTGACTCTTTGATTTTCGTCCGACTCGGAATACTGCTTATACAAATGTTTGAGAAGCTTACTGCCAGCATCTGCAATATCCAATTTCTTAAGGATGTTTTTAACAAAGTATTCGCGTGCTTTTTGGTCTTCTAACAAAATTTGTATTATTTCACGTGTGAATTTTTCAAAAAAATGCTCTGTCTCTGGTAGAAACTTTAATAAAATAATTACTGATAAATCTTTAGATATATTTTCACTGATGTAATTTACTATTCGCTCAGTCCCAAAAATCTCTACGATGTAATATTGCGAGCTTTTAAGAATCTCAAAATTCTTAGAAAACTCAACAAGCTGTGACAAATCTTCTTTCACTGCAAATTCGTAATCTTTGAGTTTGCGTTTTGCGTTTACAAGCCTTCCAATTCTTTCGATTTTTTCTTCCTCATCTTTAGATATGCTACTACCGAGCCTTGAAACATAAACAAGATACATATCCCAGGCAAACTCTGGGTCAGTTTTTGACTTCTCAGCGATTTCATCTAATGTCAGTGGAAAGACAAGAGAAGAGAGTAGAATTATAGCAACAAATAAAGACTTGAGAAATATGTCAACTTTAGTGCTTTTCTGACAATCCGAAAGGTTCTGTTTCATCGTTTTCCTCCGGTTCGACATGAATTACGACATCATATATTTCCTTTGTATCGCTGAGTTTTCTTTTGATACACTTTGTTATATCGTGTGCTTCTTTTACACTCATAGTGCCAGTGACTTCTATATCCATATCTATATCGAATTTCCCACCGACCTTGCGTACCCTGACTTTGTGTGGGTTTAGAGCACCACACTCTTTACACACTTTGAATATATTTTCGTAAATCCACATCTCTTCTTCCTTGAGACCATCCATTAACTCGTGAGCGTTCTCTTCAAATACTTCCCATGCCACTTTTATAATTATACCAGACATCACGACACCAATCAAAGGGTCCATCCATGCTAATCCAATTTTGTTTAATCCAACCCCAAGGAACACAAGTCCTGAAAGCAGTATATCATTTCTCATATTCTTTGCTTCCGCAATCATTGAATTACTCTTGTATTTCTTACCTGTAGAGTACTCAATCGTAAACAAGAATGTCTTTCCAGCGACCGACAATACCGCGACTAAAAGGGGTAAGAAACCTTCCAAAACTTGATAACGCCCTGTTATAAGTCTATGCAAACTTTCAATAAGTAGGCTCACGCCAGCATAGAATACGACGAAAGAGATTATCTTAGCACCTATGTTCTCAGCCTTTTGGTGTCCGTAAGGGTGTTCCTTATCTGGTGGTCTTCGAGAAATTATCGTTGCAAGTAACATTGTAGAAGATGTCAGGATATCGGTAGATGTGTCTATACCGTCCGCTAAAACCGCCATGCTCTTGAAAATCAGCCCAACGGTCACTTTTAGTACTGCGAGCAGTAAATTCGTTGCCACAGCTATTATTGCAACTTGGCGAAGTTTCTTATCAATTGTGGAGTTCTGCAATTTAATTCCTCCTTATTGTAGATTTTTATAAAAACAAGGGGCTTATTCAAGCCCCTTGATGCTGAGAATCATTATCAATTATTTTCCAAGAGCCGTTTTCGCAATCGCTACGTATTCCTTGAAACTCACTGGATCGTTGACTGCAAGCTCAGCAAGCATCTTTCTATTTATGGTTACGTTTGCTAACTTTAATCCGTGGATGAGTTCGTTGTATTTCAAGCCTTCATTTCTCGCTGCTATATTGATTCTTGTTATCCAGAGCTTTCTGAAATTCCCTTTCTTGTTTCTTCTTCCGTCGAAAGCGAATTTAAGAGCTCTATAATAGGATTGTTTTGCAAGGGTATATCTTCTGCCGAGTGCACCTCTGAATCCTTTGGCGAATTTCAGAACCTTTTTTCTTTTCTTCTTAGCATTTACAGCATTCTTTACTCGCATGTCTATTCCTCCCTATGATTATTTTTTTCCAAGAAGTCTAAGGATTCTTGAGCTATCAGAACTTGCAACTACATCTTCGAGTCTTAAAGCGCGGAGCGTTGATCTTCTCTTCTTTCCAGTTTTGTGCCACGCATTTGCATGCCTTCTCATTATTTTTCCATTCTTTGTTACTTTAAACCTCTTTGCTGCGGTTTTGCTTGTCTTCATCTTTTGCTTAGCCATGACTCATCCCTCCTGTAAAAGTTTATTCTATTCTTACAAATTCTTGGGTTTAAGAACCATCCACATATCTCTGCCTTCAACCTTCGCTTCTTTTTCGACATTACCGATATCAGCTATATCTTTCGCAATTCTATCTAATATCTCCTTCCCTTTGTCCATGAATGCCATTTCTCTGCCTCTGAACATCACGGTAACCTTAACCTTGTTACCTTCTTCCAAGAACCGTTTAATGTGCTTAAGTTTTGTCTGATAGTCATGTTCATTTATCGCGGTTCTAAATTTCATTTCTTTAACTTCTATTATCCTTTGGTTCTTCTTTGCCTTCTGCTCTCTCTTTGCAAGTTCGTACTTATATTTACCGTAGTCCAAAATTCTTGCCACTGGTGGTTGAGCATTTGGTGCAACCAAAATCAAATCTAACCCTCTTGATTTTGCCAAGTCAATTGCTGTGCTCTTAGACATTACACCAACAGCTTTTCCTTCCTCATCAACAACCCTCAGTTCAGAGAATGGAATCTCTTCGTTCTTTATAATCTTTTCCTTCTCGTTTTTAATAAGTTTCACCCTCCTTAGTAGGATTAAAAAAATAAAGCGAGCATGCGCCCGCTTGATTCATTCTTTATAGAATTTAAGTTTTAACACTTCTGATCTGAACCCAACTAGCCGATTGCCGCTGGGTGGGAAGCCGGGCGCCTCCACTTCAACTAAATGCCTTAAAAAACTCTGGTGGGCCGCGTGGGACTCGAACCCACGGCCACCTGATTAAGAGTCAGGTGCTCTACCTACTGAGCTAGCGGCCCAATTATGGTGCCCCCAGGAGGAATCGAACCTCCATTTGCGGATTAGGAATCCGCCGTTCTATCCTTTGAACTATGGGGGCGTCGAATCTGGCAGCCCCACGGGGAATCGAACCCCGACCCTCGGACTGAGAATCCGATGGACTAGCCGTTATCCTATGGGGCCTTGTATATATGCATTTGAAAGACTCATCACTAACCGTGTTATATATTAACATATCACGAGAAATTGTCAAGACTTAATTTTCACGGTCTGTAGTTAATGATGTATGATATAATATGTTTAGAGGTGAGATCATGATAAATGTGCTGCTGAAAACAATCATGTTTGTTCCAAAATTTGGTATACATTCGCTTCAGGTCGGTTTTCTGGCATCGAAAATTGCTAAGGAACTGAATTTGGATGAATTTGAAATGTTTTACGCCGGTGTATTACACGATATAGGTGTCCTTACTCCACACAAAGGTATCTTGTTAGATGACATTGACAACGAATTTCTTATAAAAGAAGACATCCCGACATATGAATCTCCAACAAAAGACCATACCCTTATATCGTCTTTCGAAGTTTCAAAAATTTCCGCACTTTTAAAACACTTTCCAAATCTTTCTTCAAGTATACTTTTACATCATGCACTACCAAATTACTTGAATGAGTCATCAACAAAGGATGTTGCCGCAAATGTCATTTCTATAAGCGAAGAGATTTCTAAGTATGTGTTAGTAAATGATGAGGAACTAACTTATGAGGATTTTCTTGTACCTTTGTCCATGATCAAGAATAGATTTTTCGGCAGTGTTTACGATGCCGCGCTCAAGGTTATTAAGCAAGAGTACATAAGATGGATGCTTTACGACATTAAAGCTGGGTTTAACAGGGAAAGATTGATCCAGGAATTCAAGTTAGATACTAAGCTTACCATAGACGAGATTATAGAAATCGGTGCCGTGCTTGCTTATATAATTGATTCAAAGAGCCAATTTACAAGAGAACATAGTTGGAGAGTGGCGAAAGTCTCAGCTGCTATTGCGAAAGAAATTCTTTTAAATGAGCACGAATTTTTTATTGCTGGTCTATTTCACGACATAGGAAAGATAACTACACCTATAGAAGTCCTCGAAAAAAAGGGGAAGTTAACAGCAGCTGAGATGGATATAATGCGCAAACATGTTTATTACAGCTATCTTATACTTTTAGAGCATGAAGACGAACCATGGTTCTGGCCAGCAGTCAGGCATCAAGAAAGAATTGATGGGAGCGGTTATCCTTGGAAACTCAGGGGAAACCAAATGAGTTTCAAAGATAAAATATTGCAGGTTGCCGATTATTTCACTGCCGTTCTTGAGCCCCGCCCTTACAGAGGAGCGAACACACCCGAAAAAGCTTACGAAGAAGTTGAACGTGCGGTTCAAAATGGTGTACTTGACAGCGGACCAGCGAAAATTTTAAAAGAACTTGTCTTTGGTGGATATAATTTTGACTCTATAGATTTCATGTCATCGATTCAGAAAGATATAAACGATTTCGAGAAAAGCCTTATTGAATGAGTATAATAAAGTCGGAGGTGTTAGAATGGATTTGAGACAGATTAAGAAAATAGCTATTATAGGTGCCACAACTAATCCGGAAAAGTTTGGGAATATAGTCTTGAAAGATTTATTGAAAAAAGGATACGATGTTCTCCCTGTCAGTCCAAGGTATGATTTCATAGAAGGACTGAAAGTTTACAAAAGTGTTGAAGAATTACCGGTCGATACGGAACTTATCGTTTTCATCGTTCCACCTGAAATTGGGATTGAAGAACTGAAGAAGGCTTACGGTACCGGATTTAGAAAATTCTGGTTCCAACCCGGAGCCGAATCACCAGAAATTCTTGAGTACGCAAAAACGTTGAATGATGCTGAATTCTCATTCATTAAATGCATAATGGTTCAAACAAATTGGTAATCTATGGTTATCGAATATTTTCTTAAGGGGTGTATAACTTGACAGAAATTCTTGAAAAGGTTCAAAAAGTTTTTGCTAATATCAAAGTATCAGAATTTATGACGAAGGACGTCGTGTATGTGAAACCAGATAGAACGGTAGCTCAGGTAAAAGAGATCCTGCGACTAAAGAGGATTTCAGGTGTCCCAGTTGTGGACGATGAAGGAAAAGTTGTTGGAATAATAAGCATAGAAGATATTATTAAGTGCCTTGAAAATGGTACTCTCAACGAACATGTTGAAAAACATATGACGCAGAATGTTATTTGCTTAGATGAAAATTCAACTTTGCAAGATGTAATTAAACAATTTGAAAGATATAGGTATGGTCGTTTCCCAGTAGTCGATAATAATAACCGTCTCGTTGGTATCGTAACCAAAAACGACATTTTAGCCGCTGTTGCTACAAGACTTGGTCTTCTTTATTTGCATGACGAGCGTCGGAAAGAGGTACTTGATGAGGATATTCTGAATAGATCCCTTGTCACGGGCGAAGAAATTGACAAAAAAGGGGCAGATTTCTATTTCAAGGTTGATTATTTCGACATAAATCTTGCTGGAGTTGGTGCTGCACAGCTAAAGAAGTTTCTTATAAGTAAGGGAATAGATTCATCAAACGTGAGACGTGTAGCGGTAGCTACTTACGAAGCCGAGACGAATGTTGTTATCCACAGTGGAAGCGAAGGCGAGATATTCTGTTTTATATATCCAGATAGGATAGTTGTGAGAGTAGAAGATAAGGGCAAGGGTATCGAAAGTATAGAACTTGCAATGAAAGAGGGCTATTCTACAGCGCCGGACTATGTCCGAGAACTTGGATTTGGCGCTGGAATGGGGCTACCAAATATGAAAAGATTCTCAGATAAGATGGTTGTTTTATCTGAAAAGGGTAAGGGTGTAATAGTTGAAATGGTTTTCTATATTCAACCTTCCTAATTTCGAATTGAACGATTTCAGATTTTAGAAAGTCAAATTATTGTACGCTTCAAAAATTAGGGAGGGAAATTGTATGGATCAGAATTTGTTAACATGGGTACTTATCGGTGTTTTAGCGGTTGGTATAGTTGTCGGTGCGATATTTTTCTTGATGCCAAAAGATAAGTACATTGAGGTCGACGGGGTTAAGGTCTGGAAAATTCCAAACGATGCTGAAATTATATTTGTGGATCAGTCGAAAGCCGCAAGTGTGAAGAGTCTTGTTCAAAAAGGGCAACTTATTGCGTTTGTTGGCGAAGCACAGGGAACAGGCACGTCTCAAGACAAGGAAAAAGCAAAGATTCGTGCGTATCAACAAGTTGCAGAGTTTCTTAATGCAAAAGTGCAGACATTTGCCCAACTTGTAGAAGGTCAGCTTCAAAACGTTCAAGTGTCAGGTAATAAGCAAGAGATAGTCAGCGCATCTGTTGATGCTTATAAGAGGGTTACATCCCTGCTCGCGGATGCCAATATTTCAGGAGCGTATGTTTTTGCCGTTTGGACAGTCAAACAAGGTAATGTAGTCAACACCTATTCTTTGTTAGTCTACGATCCTGCTCAGATTATAAAGCTACTTGAAATTGATGCAGTGGTAAAACAAAAAGTCGATGAGCTTGGAAAGCAAGGAGTGAACTTCTTCGAGAACTTGAATGCAGTTCTCGGTGAAGCGACAAAAGGGACTCCGATGGAACAAAAGTAATATACTTTTATTCTTGCCCCCTGCAGGTGTGCAGGGGGTAATTTTATTTTAAGCTTGCACTTTGTAGTGCAGGCAAGGAGGTGTTTACATGGATACAACTACAATAATATTAATATCCGCAGTACTTGTTGGTGCTATCGTAATTGGATTCCTGTTCCTCATGCCGAAAGAAGAACCTTCTCGACCATTAGACACATCTTCAGCTGTTAAAACCATGGAAGACATTAATAAAGTGATGTCCAGTAGTTCAGGTTCGGCAACACCATCTACTCCTTCTCAACCAACGCAGCCGACTCAACCAACTCAACCTTCTCAGGGTACACAGTCTCCACAACAGCCTTCTACCTCTCCAGTACAACCACCAGCTCAGTTATCAAGTGCGTACATTCAGGCATACGGAGAAGGATATGGCAAGACAGAATTGGAAGCAGAGGAAATCGCTAAGAATAATGGATTAAAGAATCTAACTGAACAGCTCTATGTTCAGGTAAAAACATCTGCAGAGCTGAAAGAAAAGCTAACAACAGTTATCCAGGATGGAAAAGTCAGGGAGAAATTTGAAAGCCAGTATGAAAAAACTATACAGACGAAAACAGAATTTGAGTTAACGGGGGTTACTTACAGGTTAGTCGAAAGAAAGCAATCCGGGAATCAATACTACGCCAAAGTGCAAGTATATATAGAAGCAGAAAAGGCAAAGCAAGCATTAGAAGCTTACATAGCGATCAATATCGGCAAAACTTTGCTGGACAACAAGATGGTATTCACTGCGAAGAATATTGCTGACAAGTACGAACCACTCCTTTCCCAAAATGTGTTTCCACCCAAAATCAGTGAGGAACTTACTAGTTTGATAAGTCAAATAAAATCAAAATATGATAAAGTTCAAGGGCTCATAAAAAATATAAATTCTGCACAGGTTAGAGATGCACAAACTGCATTCGACGCTGCAGACTTGGTAAACCAGTTATTTGCGACAGTCAATGATTTACCAGCGAATTTAATAGATACTGAAAAACTCAGACCTTACTTGAAGGATGTCAAAATATCGCTAAGCGGTCCTAAGGAAGTCCTTCTTGGTGAGCAGGTTAAGGTCGAGGTGAAAGTCGAGCCCGGTACTGTGAAATCCTTATTCGTCTATGGTGATAATATTGAAACGCAGGATTTAGTTACCCTTCAAAATGGAACAGCAGTTTTGTCTGCCATAGTAAAAGCTCCAAATTCAAAATTGAATGTGTCGTTATCTGGTATTGTTGAGAGTGCCTGGGCACCGGGAAGCGTTACCCAAGATCCTGATATTTTGCGAACAACTTATAAAGGTGAGCAGGAAATAAAGATTATTGCTGGTGGTACGTCAAAGATACTTTCTGACCAAAAGCTTATGCGGGAAAATGCAATTAAAGATGCTCTTGTAAAGACTATCAAAAAAGTAGCATCAGAACTTCTGGCTGGTTCGGATAGAGAACTACTTGACATACCGATAGACGATTACATCCTCGGCAAAGTTGTCGGAGCTATTGACTATGAGATAACGGCTACAGGCGAGTATAGCGGTTTGTATTACGTTCTTGTAAGTTCTACGATTTCAAAGGACGTTTTTGAAGCGTACGTAAAAGATGCGCTCAGAAATGCACCATCTGGTTTTGCTATGATTATAACAGAAGGTGATACTCTCGGATATGTTGAACCGGCCTTGATTGACGAATTAACAAGGTCAAAAATAAACCTCGTGTCGAAGGATTTTTCGAAAAAGGTACTCGAAACCCAAGCGAAAACTAATCTTCCACCAGCTACGCTTGCAAAGATAACTGCACTGAGCGCTGCAAGGTATCTTTTGTACGTTACAGTAAATTACACATCAACATACCTTTCGGATTATAAGGTTTATTCTGTCCGCACGCTTGTAACAACTCAAATAATTGATACAATCACCGGTAATATACTTGCAGCACCGAGATTTGAAGAAACCAATACTGGAGCAACAGAACAGGCGGCAATCTCAAAAACTGTCTCGGGACAGAAATTCAAAGATTACGTAAATGAGTTGATAAGCTCGTTAAGATTCGAAAATGTAGCAACGAAAGCAGCTTATAGGTACACATTCATACTTGAAAAGACCATTTACGGTTCGATATTACTTGATAATTTGAACGCAAAATTCAAAGATATGAAGGTAATAGAAAAGGTTGATACAAAACTGATTGTCGAATTGGAAAACGTACCTCCTTCAGATTTCGAAAGGTACCTTTCAAGTATCGATGTTTTGAAGATCAAAAAGACATCAGATAATACATATCAAGTTACAAAATAATCAAAACCGTCTGTCGCTTTAAAGCAAATGTCTAAGGGGAGGCTGAAACGATGGGATTAGATAGCACTACAGCGTGGATTATACTTGTGGTTTCAGGAATTCTGTTAGCAGGATTGCTTATATTTCTTCTCTTACCAAAAGAGGACGTACAATGGATAACAGCAAACGGTGTAAGAATACAGAGCATACCAAAAGATGCAAATATTGTGTACGTTAACAACAGTATGGAGAAGAGGGTTGCGGAACTTTACAAATCAGGGAAGCTTCTTGCATTTCGTGGCGAAAGTATCGGTGGTGGAATAGACACTGTAACGGCACGTGATAAGGCAAAAATTAACGCGTTTAAAGAACTTTCCGAATATTTCACAGCAAGGGTCCATACATTTGCTACATTAGTTGAGGGACAACTCCAGTCGGTTACTGGACAAAACGCACAACAAGTCAAAAGTGTTGCTCTCGATGCTTATAAAAGAGTAACACAGCTCTTTTCTGACGCTCAAGTATCAGGTGCCTACATCTACGCGATCTGGGAAGAAAGAGTGGGAGCGCTTGTGTACACATATGTACTTTTAGTTTTTGATCCAGCAGGTGCTATTGAAGCGTTAAAACAAAATGAAGAAATTTCTAAACAAATTGAAGAACTCGGAAAGTCTGGCGTCGATTTCTTCAAAGCACTCAATGCCGTTATCGAAGAAGCTCAAAAATAGACTAATAAGAAAACAAAAAAGCGGGGAAAGCTCCCCGCTTCATTCTTCTTATTTCTTCTCTGCAATCAATGGCTGAACAGGTCCAAATGCTTTGAAAGGCCAAATTCTAAGAATTGGACGTCCAACAACCGCACTTTTTGGAACGAAACCGAAATATCTACTGTCAAGACTTTGTGAAGAATTATCTCCCATGAAGAAATAGAAACCTTTTGGGATCTTTACATAAACTTGCCCGTTCTCTTCCCATACATAGTTTGAGAAGTCGATATTGTTTGGGATAAGATATCTATCGACAAATACAGTGTAATCTATACCGTAGGGTACAGGCTCAAGACCACCCAATATGCTAAATACTATATTCGCAATCTCGTTCCCATCTCTTGAAGCTAAATTAAAGAGATATTCTCGGTATTTTGGCTTGTCATTTCTCAACCGGCTTGCCTCAGCAAGATAGCTCCACAGTTTTGGATACTTAAATATTCCTTCAAGAGTATAATTCACGCTCTTTAAATGTTCCGGTATCTTACCGTTTACAAATAATTTCCAGTTTCCGTCGACATTTTTGAGAGTTATAACATCTCCTTCTTTTGCAACAAGACGTTTAACATATTTTACAGAGCCTGAGAATTGCTTTGGTGTGAACATATCCATGAACTTGTCGAATGCTCTTAGCATTTGCTGGGCTCTCTCGTCAGGGAAAGGAGTATAGAATACTACTATCTCTCCTATTTCTGGTTCGCGTGCCGAATATGTTATTTTTTCAACAAACAGACGGTCCCCTACATTTATTGTGGGGACCATAGATGGTGTAGGGACGAGCATTGTTTCAAACACAAAAATTCTTATTATAGTTGCTGCAACTACCGCATAGATTAAAGTCAAAAAAACTTCCTTAACTATGCTTTTAGCTTTCTGCCCTTCTTTTGTTCTTTTATCTGTAATATTTGATTTGGGCATTTTATTTTCTCTCCTTAATTTTCACCTTACCCTTGACGTTTCTGAGATAGTAAAGCTTTGCCCTTCTCACTCTTCCTTTCTTTATAACCTCTACCTTTTCAATGGTTGGAGCATAAAGTGGGAATATTCTTTCAACACCTATTCCGCCTGCAGCAACTCTTCTTACTGTGAACGTTTTGCTAACTCCCGAACCTCTGATAGCTATAACGATACCTTCATAAGCCTGGATTCTTTCCTTGTCACCTTCTCTTACTCTCACGTGGACTCTTACGGTATCTCCAGGTCTGAACTGAGGAACTTCCTTAAGTTGGCTCTTTTCGATGATTCTCACTAAGTTGTCCATGCTCATATGTATGACCTCCCTTTTGCTATTTTACTTTTCTTCGATGACTGATTCACCAATCAATCTATCAAGTATTATCGCTACCGCTGCTCTAACGGATAGGTGATTAAAGTCGCTCTTTCCTCTTACTGGTTCCAAAGAGTAATCGCACATATTTTCGAGTTCCTTAGGCATTCCCCAACCAGTTCCGAAAAGCAATAATACTGGTCTTTCGTCTTCAAGGATAATCTTTCTTCCTTCTTCGTATGTTATTGTGTTTGGCCTGACTTTTGCTGAAGTGAACATAACTATTGGTTTTTGTCCTTCCGATTCTTCTATGTCCTTTATGACATCTTCGACGTATGACTTTAGCTCGACAATAGACAATGCATCAGAACGATTTGGATTATAGGTTTTACCAAACCCATCCGTCCAATAACCGAGCACCTTTCTTACGATATCTTGCTGAGCTGGAAGATGAGTGACAACATAATATTTTTTGATATTGTATGTGCGGGAGCTTCTTGCTATATCGTGTATGTCTAAGTTAGTTACAGCCGTGGTTATTATTCTACCGTCTCTCCCGAGCACAGGGTAATGTATCAGCGCAGTGTAAACTTTATTGAGCATTTGACATCAACTCCTTGAAGAGGCTTATTAAAGCCTTCTTGTCTAAATCATCAAATGCGTGTTTCATGAACAAGTCAGGTCTCTTAAGTATCGTCTTTTTGAGCGATTCTTTCCTTCTCCACAGTTCTACTTCTTCGTGATTGCCGCTGACCAACACTTCTGGCACTTTGAAACCCTCAATTTCCCTTGGACGTGTATAATGTGGGTGGTCTAATAAGTCATTGTAGAAAGAATCGTTCTTTACCGATTCCTCCTCAACGACTCCTGATACAAACCTTGACACGACGTCTATAACTACCATTGCAGGTAACTCTCCACCAGTAAGAACATAATCACCTATAGATACTTCTTCATCGACAAAATGACTGACTCGCTCATCTATTCCTTCGTACCGACCGCAAATTATCAGTATATGTTCCTTTGATGCTAATTCTTGAGCAAAGCTATTTGTAAGTCTTTTTCCTTGTGGTGTTGTAAGTAAAACGTAAGGTTTTCCGTACTTTTGATTGTAAAACTCGAAGAATCTAAAAAATGGTTCGGGCTTCATTACCATACCCGGTCCACCGCCATATGGGTAGTCGTCAACAACTTTGTGTTTGTCTGTTGTAAAATCCCTCAAATTAAATATTTCAATGTCAATGAGACCATTCTCAACAGCCTGTGCAATTACTCCGTAATCTTTTATTACTTTTACAAAGTCCGGGAATATGGTAACTACACCTACTCTCACTCTAACCACTCCGGAAGCTTGACCTGAATTTTCTTTCCTTCCTTGTCGATCTTTAGAACGTACCGTTCAATAACTGGAATCATAATCTCTTCCTTAGAGCTTTTATTCTTCTTCACAACTATCACATCGTTATTCCCAGTTTCTACGATGTCTTCAACAAGACCAATATAATTTTCGTTTTCGTCATAGACTTCGGAATTGAGTAGTTCGTAGAAGTAATATTCTCCATCTTTCGACTTTGGAAATGCCGATTTGTCTACATAAATTACAAATCCTTTAAGTTTCTCAGCTTCAGATATAGTATTTACACCAGCTATGTGGACAATAAAATATCCGTGAGCCTTTTTGATCTTTTCGAATTTGCAATACGTAAACTTTTTCTGAGCCTCATTATATGCTATTACTTCAACGAGCTTAGCAATTACTTCTGGCAGATTTGTAAAAGTGTGTAGTTTCAAATCTCCATTTAAACCGTGAGTATTACTCAATACACCAACAGGTATCTTTTCTTTCAAAAGTTCTTCTACTTTCCTCATCTTATCACCTTCAGGATGAAGTCAGAATCATCGGCCATAGCGGAAAGCAATATCTTAATAGATTTGATTGTCCTGCCGTCTTTACCGATAACCTGACCCACATCCTCTGGATGGACAGAAATATCAAAAACCTTTTTTCCGCCCTCTTCATACTCGACTACTACGACATCGTCTGGGTGTTTTGCTATTGACTTGAGGACGTACTCGAGGAAATCTTTCACGCTTATGCCTCCTTCTGACCGTTCCATAGTCAAGAATGCTTATCCTTAAACTTCTCACTTCTTTGCTTTTGCAGCTTCAAGCTTTTCGTAAAGTCCAAGTTTTCCAAGAAGTTTTGAAACTGTTTCACTTGGCTGAGCACCTTTCAACATCCACTCAACTGCTTTATCAATGTCAACCTTCACTTCATATGGTTCCTTGAGTGGGTTGTAATAACCAAGGCTCTCGATGTACGCACCATCGCGTTTCTTTCTTTGATCAACGACGACGATTCTGTAGAATGGTTGTTTCTTCTTTCCCATGCGTGTTAATCTAATCCTAACCACTAACAACACCTCCTAAGTTTTCTATGTGATGACATCGTCAGAATTTCAAGCCCTTCAAACCGAATGGCATTCTCCCTTTTTTCATCATCTTCATAAGCTTTTTCATTTCTTCATAAGATTTCAAGAGTTTGTTTATATCTTGCACTGTTGTACCGCTCCCATTGGCGATTCTCTTCTTTCTACTTGCGTTTATTATTGAAGGATTGTTTCGCTCTTCTGGTGTCATTGAGTTAATTATAGCCTCCACTTTCTTAAGTTCTTTTTCACTTGTGTTCAAATCGACTTCGGGCGCACCAGGCAGAGCCTCAAGAATCTTGTCCATTCCAAGCTTTTTGATCTCTTTAATCTGCTCTCTGAAATCGTCCAAAGTAAATTCCGCTCTCATGAATTTTTCGCCCATCTTTTGCATCTTTTCTTGGTCTAATTCTCTCTCAACTTTTTCGATCAGAGAAAGCACATCACCTAAACCAAGAATTCTGTTTGCCATTCTGTCGGGATAGAACTCGTCGAAATCATCTATCTTTTCTCCAACACCAACAAATTTAATGGGTTTTCCGGTGATATATCTTATTGTGAGTATTACACCACCGCGTGAGTCACCGTCGAGTTTTGTAACAACAAATCCACTCACGTCAAGCCTTTCGTTGAAAACCTTACCAGAATTAACGGCATCTTGACCGGCCATGGCATCGACAGTTAGGAGTATCTCATCTGGATTTACCATGTCCTTTATCTTTTCAAGTTCATTCATCATTTCATCGTCGATATGTAAACGTCCGGCAGTATCTAAAATTACGACATCATATCCGCTATCCTTAACTTGCTTCATTGCTTCCTCAACGATTTTCAACGCATTCTTTCTATCACCAGTTATGACTGGCACATTTATCTTTTTTCCTAAGGTTTCCAACTGATCAATTGCTGCAGGTCGGTAAGTATCAGCGGCAACTAAAATTGGATGTTTACCTTGCTTTTTAAGATAGTTAGCTATCTTAGCAGCACTTGTTGTTTTACCGGTACCCTGAAGACCTACCATCATAACGTACGATGGGTTGTGAATCAACCTGAACGATTCTTTCTCACCCAACAATTTTATTAGTTCGTCTCTAACTATTTTAATGAACATCTGATCAGGAGTAAGTGATTTAAGCACCTCTTCGCCAAGTGCCTTTTTCTTGATCTCTTCAACAAACTCTTTAACTACTTTGTAGTTAACGTCTGCTGCTAAGAGAGACGTCTTTACTATTTGTATGGCTTCTTCTATATTCCTCTCTGTGATCTTTCCTTTACCAGCCAATGTCTTAAATGCATTGGATAACTTATCCCTTAAACCCTCAAACATCTTATCACCCCGCAGAAGTGTTCCGTAGAATATCATACATTCTATTGCAGAAAAATCAATTAATTAAACAAGTCATAGGTAACAAAGACGAAAAAGATATGTTAATTTTAGGTGTCCATAGTTAGATGAGTTTACTTAACAAACACATTTGTCGTTACATAATTGCAAAGATAGAAATTGGAGGTTTTGTGCTATAATCCGTAATGAGCTATTTTAAATCATTCTGGAAGATGAACATACAGGCTTTTATTCATAAATCCGTTACACAATCTTGCTTTATGGCTGAAGTTACGATGCCTTTTATGGATTTAACTTAAGGGAAGAATGTTAAAGGAATATTGGGGGGATTGGTTTGATATTTCTTATCAATCTTTATACCCTTCTGGTTGGTATATCGCGTGCTGCGTACACCGCGTTATTCAATTTGTATCTTAAATCATATGATATCCCCAATACTGTTATTGGGAATGCAACATTCTATTATTCTTGGGGGATGGCGATTGGTGGGTTCTTATTTGCCGGGATTTCAGATAAGATAGGGAGAAAAAAGACCATTTTATTTACGATGCCTCTTTATGGATTATTTGGAATACTTAGACTTCTTAACTTGCAATGGGCATTATACTTGTATTTAGTATCCTTTCTGTTTGGATTTTTCGATACATCAGTCATAATGCCTACAATATCGGTTATTGAAAATTCAGACGAGAAGAAGAGGCTAAGAAACTCGAATATAAACTTCGCCATAGTAATGATTACTGGTGTCATTGGATATTTCGGTGCTGGGGTACTCTCAGAACGTATTGGCCTGTATCCAAGTCTCAACATCTCAATGGTACTTGCAATATTGTCCGTACTGCCAGTATTGGCATTTCCAAATGTTCGTATAAAGAAAAGATTAATTAAGAGGAAAAATGAATTGTCACCGTCACAGCTGATAATGTTAATTTATTACATATCTTCCGGTGCGCTTGTTAGTTTGGCTGCTGGAGTTTTTATAAATTTTGGAAATGTCATTTTCTATGACCTATTTTCATTCTCAACGGCTATGATTACTGTTGTGCTTGCGATATCTCAGTTATCCACAGCGGCGACATCTCTTTTTTCACACAAACTTACTCACAGATACGGCTATAAATTGTCGCTGTTTTTGATATACCTTAGTGTTTCAGTTCTAATTTTCCTGATGCCAATTTTCATGCTTAATTCATATGTTTTCAGCATTGCTTACATTCTCAGATACGTCTTGATAAATATTTCAACACCGCTCTACATGGTATTCTGCCTATCTTATCTTCCAAGACAGTACATAGCTACATATTCAGGATTGAGCTACTTTGTTAATAATGTCATGCGGGCAGTGTCAGCACAAATATTTACAAAATTGTCTGTAACCGGTGAGACAGATTACAATAAGCTTTTTGGAGTTACTGGATTGTTTTATCTATTGAACACATTACTCACACTGTTTGTGTTC
This sequence comes from Fervidobacterium gondwanense DSM 13020, assembly GCF_900143265.1. Classification (NCBI taxonomy): domain Bacteria; kingdom Thermotogati; phylum Thermotogota; class Thermotogae; order Thermotogales; family Fervidobacteriaceae; genus Fervidobacterium; species Fervidobacterium gondwanense. The sequence continues at coordinate 139,380 of NZ_FRDJ01000002.1, forward strand.
TACCTGATGTATAAAGTGTCAGAACAGAATACTAATTCTGAGGCCCACAAATTATCAGAAAAGCAGAACAGCAAGAAAAGTAGACCTGTTCCTAAAGCGAAGAAAACTTTTCCACTTTTTAGAAGAACAACTCATGTTAGTATTCATATCCATACTCCTAATACAACGACGAAAAGGCATTATGTTTCTGTGTTCGTTAAACAAGGATCAGTAAGGAGAAAAAGAAGCGACTTTTGATTTTGAAATTTTGTGCTATAATCAAAATGTCGAAAAAAACAAAGGATGTGATTTTATGGGTATTAAGAATGGAGATAAGATCAAGGTTCATTACACAGGGATGTTTGAGGATGGTCAGGTTTTTGACACTTCGCTCAACAGAGAACCGCTCGAATTTGTAGTTGGAGCAGGTCAAGTTATTCAAGGTTTTGAAGAAGAACTTATCGGTTTGGAAATTGGTGATAGGAAGAAATTTCTTATACCTTTTGAAAAAGCTTATGGCCCAGTAAGAGAAGACTTAAAATTCAGTGTTCAAAGATCGATGCTTCCTGAAGATGCTAATGTAGGAGACCTTCTTGAAGTTCACCAACAAGACGGTGGTTTCTTCGTTGTGCGAATTGAGGAACTCAATGAAAATGTTGCGATACTTGATGCAAACCATCCGTTGGCTGGAAAGAACCTTATATTTGAGGTTGAGATCATAGAAATTTCGTAATTTTATGCGTGTATGCTTGATTGTTGAAGGAACGTATCCTTACATTACAGGTGGGGTTTCTTCATGGATTCAAATGATAATTGAAAATATACCTGACGTAGAATTCGACGTGGTCCATTTAGCACCGTGGAAATGGTCACGTCCTTTTTCTTATAAAATGCCAGTTAATTTGAAGAGCGTGTACGAATATCCGCTTTTTTCTGTGGATTTCAAGAAGGACGGAGAAATGTTAGATGAAAAGGAAATAGTTCGTAACATAAGACAACTACTCTTTTTGAAGGAAAGTAGAGTTGAGTTTTTTTCTAACATCCTTAGATCTGTTTCAGGAAAACATATTGATTATATACTTCAAAGCAAGACATTTTGGCAATTTCTGGTTGACATTTACGAACGTTACTTTTATGAAGAAGGGTTTCCAAGTTTCTATTGGACAATTATAGGTTTTGTGCTTCCAATTTTAAGCGCCATCCAATCAATCCCACCAAAAGCTGATATATATCATTCAACAACCACCGGCTACGCAGTTCTCAGCGCTCTTTCTGGAAAATATATACACAAGGGAAAGCTGATAGTAACAGAACACGGGATATATCATCGTGAAAGAGAAATAGAGATCATAAAATCAACGAGTATTCAAGAAATATATAAGAAGACATGGATTGAGATTTTCAGACTCATAAGTGAAACTGCTTATCAAGAGTGTGATGCGCTAACAACCCTCTTTGAAAAAAATCAGCTCTTCCAATTTGAGTTGAACGCCGATATCCGCAAGTCTCGAGTTATTCCCAATGGTATTGATGTTAAAAAGTTTTCAGCAATCGAGCCTGTCGAACATGACACATTTAACATAGGAATGATTGGCAGGGTTGTGCCAATAAAAGACGTGATAACTGGAATTAAAGCGTTCGATATTTTTGTAAAGAAGCATCCAAATTCAAAATTGTACATCATCGGACCAACAGACGAGGATGAAGAATATTATCAAAGGTGCGTTGACATTGTTAGACTTTTTAACTTGGAAGAAAAGGTAATATTCACTGGCAGGGCGAATGTCTTGGATTATTATCCTCTGATCGATGTTTTGCTAATAAGCAGTATCTCCGAGGGTCAACCGCTTGTACAATTAGAGGCTATGGCATCAGGCATTCCAGTTGTTGTTACAAACGTAGGGAATTGCCCAGAAATCGCGCTTGACCCTGATGGGCAATCTGGTTTTGTTGTTGAGCCGAAAGATTATCAAGCCATGGCTGAAAAACTTGATGTTTTAGCATCAGATAAACACTTGTGCAAAACTTTTGGTGAAAATGGAAGAAAAATTGTACAGGAAAAATACAACTTAGAAAAGATGATTAGCGAGTACAGAAGGTTGTATGAGGAGGTTTTGAGTAGTGCAATACAAAACACTTAATAAGTTTGTAAAAGTCATGATTGTTCTAATATGGTCTTTAATACTATCAGAAACAATTGTATATTCAAAGACTCTCTTGCTGTATAAGGGATCAGAACAGGGATATGGATACAGTATCCTTCTGAAGTATGTTGCCCCAGCCTTGAAAGACATACTTGAAGATTACGAAATAATTGATGTCGAAAGTCTGAACTTCATCAGTTTTGATTTAAATAATTATGATTTAATAGTAACATGCTATTACACGCCTCAAATGAGAGATGCTAAGAAGTATCTCGAGAAACTCTCGATGTTTTTGATCAATGGTGGAAAGTTATTCATTATAAACAATCTCGGAGCAACACTTGATTCATCTGGTGAAAACCATCCGGGTTTATATGAAATCAATTCTGTGTATAATCTGCTTGGTTTGTCATACTATTTCGGCTGGAGAAAGGTTAAACCAAGTACCATAAATATAAATGAGAATTTTATAAACACGACCTTGCTGAAATTTGAAAATGAAAGAGATGTTGAGCGCTACACACCAATAAGTACGTTTATCAAAACTCTTGTTGAACTGAAAGATCAGCAAGGTAATACATATAACATGGCTTTTCTAAGTCCACTTGGTGGACTGATAGCGTACAACTATCTTTTCGATGATGACGGGAAAATTGTACTCGACCTTCAGAAGATTTTTTCGAACATACTTATTGGCAATGATGAAGAATTCAAAATATTAGTTGTTGGTCAAGATAACTATGAGCTTCGGAAAGCTCTTGATTACACCTCATTCAAATATCAATGGAAAAAGCAGATGTCATCTGTACTGTCCACATATGATTTGGTGTTTCATTTTGGTGGTAGTTATCCACCGGCCGACAAGAACCTTGTAAGTTATTTATCTAATGGTGGAACTGCTGTTATTATTGGAAAAGGTAGTAACTTAAGTTTTGTTGATTACATGACAGTAAGTGACGAAGTTTTTCCAGTGCCGGCAAATTTGAAATTTAATGTAAAGAAGAACATCAGTTGGGAAAAACCACCACAAAATTCGAAGGTTCTTGTAACCTCATCAAATGGCGAAGCGCTTGTTTGGTCAATTCCACTTGGAAATGGTACCGTGATATTCTACCCAATTGAATTGGTAAGTAAAACCTACAGAGGCTTGCTTATGCAAAGTGCTTTGTCACAGCTTAAAGTATCAATACAACCTATAGTGAACAGCTGGTCTATGCATCTTGATGACTTTCCATTACCTGCATATAAAAGGAAGATTGACATAATTACGAGAGAATTTGGAGATATCACTGACAATGAGTTCTACTACAACATCTGGTGGCCAATGATGAAGCAACTTTCGAAGGAGTTTTCGATTAAATATACTACTATATTTGTCGCAAATTATAATGCTTCCGTGACTTGGCCATTTAGTTTTCAAGAGTATACGAATACACCAGAACAGATGCGAGCTCTTCAAGAACTTATCAGCAGCTCTTACGAGATAGGGTTGCACGGATACAATCACATTCACTTGACTCAAGAAAACTGGAAACAGGAGAATCTCGAAACTGTTCTAAAGCTTTACAAAACTTTTCTAAAGAATACATTAGGTGACAACTACATACCTTATGTTTATGTTGCACCTAATAATATAATAGACTCATTCGGAGTTGAAACATTGCTCAGAATTTTTCCAAGCATTAAAGTGATAGGCACATCTTATACCACAACTCAAAAACTTTTTGACGAATTTGAGGTTATTCATGAAAAAGTTGTTGTAATGCCAAGAACCACATTTGGATACTATCCCGCTGAAAATCTCTTGGCAAGTTCAATACTTTCACTCATGACCTTTGGTACATTTCAGTACTTCCTGCATCCTGATGATTTATTCTCCAAAGACAGAAATCCTGATGGGAAAACTTGGAAGGAGATGTATAATAGCCTTAGAGAATTTCTTTCGACTATGACAAGGTATTACCCTTTCTTGAGAAATCACACAGCATCTGAGAGTGGTGAGATTCTTTATGATTTCTTAACTCAAAAACCCATAATAAGAAAATTTGCAAACAAACTAAGCGTTGAGATTCCTATTGGCCACCATTTGCCCAGGTACTATTATTTGAGAGTACGAGGAGAATTTTCGATTTATGGTGGCAGAATAGTATATTCTTATGGCAATCTTGTTGTGATTGAGCAAATGGAAAATAAAATGGAGATAATCTTAAAATAAGAGGTGTATTGTGTGAAATTTATAGCTCTGGACTTAGGTGACGATATTAATATAAAGAAATTGATGCAGGAAAAATCTTCGCATGTTGAGTACATAAGATGGGAAGAACCTTTTAAATTCAAGTATGGGGATGGCATGGTATATGTTTATTCATTTGGAGCTGTTGTCGGGTTGAACGTTCCAACAAAGCAATTTAACACTTTACTATCTGAGCTCGATGAATATGTGGTTGGTCAAGTTAAACATACTTCTATCGAAACACTTGAAATTATAACGAATAAAGAAAAAGAGTTAGAAGTTTTTGAAGATAGGTTCTATGTTCCAAAACTCGACGACGGCGTTATCGCAACTGTAGCTTTCGTATTAGCTCAGAGTGTCTCTTTAGAGCGAGTTGAACAAAAGACAGGTGTTCTCATAGACGAAATAGAAAAATTTCTCTCTGAAAAAGGAAAAGTAGCAAAAGGAAGAAAATCTCTCGGATTAGCAATGAAGATATTGAAGACTCGACATGAGATACTATCCGACGTTATGATTCTGGATAAACCAGACATTACTTGGGAAAGCGAAGTCTATGATCAAATATATCAGAAGCTCTCCCGTTACTATGAATTATCAAGACGGTACAAAAATGTCACAACCAAACTTGATCACGCTTTTGAAGTTGCGAGTGTATTGCTCGAAATTCATAGCGAAAGTAAGGCTAACTTTTTAGAATGGATGATTATTCTCCTTTTTGTTGTAGAAATCGCCATGTCGCTTATAGAAAAACTTTTTTAAATTAACGCTATTGTAGTATAATTAATTTTGCCAATATCTTCAAAAGGAGGGATAAGGTATGAGAAAGTACGTTGTTTTGCTTTTTTTAGTGTTGAGTCTTTTGGCGTTAGCGGTTAAGATCACGGTTTTCCACGTTAACGATACTCATGGTCGTGCGTGGTCCTTCACCGACTCAGCAGGAAATGTCATAGGCGGTTTTGCAACAGTTGCGTCTATTATTGATGCCGAACGCAAAGTAAATCCCAACGTACTCTTCTTACACGCTGGTGATATCAACACAGGCGTTCCAGAATCAGATTTGTTGAATGCTTTACCTGATATTTTTGTTCTCAACAGAATGAAGCTTGATGCAGTCGCAGTAGGAAACCACGAGTTTGACAAACCACGCGATGTGCTTTTAAAACAAATCTCGTGGGCAAAGTTTCCATTCTTGAGTGCGAATATTTACAAAGGTGGCGAACCACTCTTTACACAATACATAATTAAGAACGTTGGAGGAGTTAGAATAGCTATAATTGGCTTTACAACTGAACATACCAAAATTTTGGAAGGTCCAAATTCGGAAGATCTCGAATTCAAAAATGTTGTTGAGGTTGCAAAAAAACTAATTCCAGAAATTAGAAAACAAGCAGATGTTGTAATTGCTCTCACACACCTCGGAGTTGGACAAGGGTATTCAGATATTTACACAACCGCAGACCAATTGGCTCAGAATGTCGAAGGTATAGACTTGATAATCGATGGACACAGCCATACAAATATGACAACACCGATGGTTGTTAATGGAGTTCCAATTGTTCAAGCGTTCGAATGGGCAAAGATACTTGGAAAAGTCGATATGGAAATTGAAAATGGTAAGGTTGTAAAAATAGAGTGGAGTGCTATACCTGTCATCCAGTCAAAAGTTGTTGGAAAAGACGAAGCAGGTAAGAATATATACCAGGTTGTGACACCTGAAGCACCTTATGTGAAGACCGCTCTTGATTACTTCAAAAAATTAGGTGGCGCAAAACTTGATACGGTAATCGGCAGAACCGAAATACTCCTGAACGGTGAAAGAGCGGATGTCAGATCAAAGACAACGAACCTCGCAAACTTGATAGCAGATTCAATGAAGTGGAAAACAGGTGCAGATGTGGCACTTACAAATGGTGGAGGTATAAGGGCATCGATAAAACCGGGTGAGATAAAGATTCGCGATGTACTCACAGTGCTGCCATTCGGAAACACCCTTTACGTTCTTGAAATGAAGGGCTCTGACTTAGTTAAGGTTTTTGAATACGCCGCTTCCGTTCCGAACGGTCAGGGAGCATTCTTACAGGTTGCTGGCGCAACATGGAAAGCAGAAGGCGGAAAACTTACAGAGTTACTCATCGGTGGAAAACCAGTTGACCCAGAAAAGATTTACAAAGTTGTCACGAATGACTATATGGCAGCGGGTGGCGACGGATACGCAACTCTCAAGGGTCAAAAAGGATACAATACCTTCTACGTCATGGCTGACGTTGTTGTAGAATATATACAGAATGTTCTTGGCGGTAAGATAACTACCTACGATGATAAGCCAAGGGTAGAAAGAAAATAATAACATAACAAAATCTAGCAAATTTTAGGATTTTCGAAGGCGGGGCAATTTTCAAGCCCCGCCTTATTTTTTCACAGTAGTTAGTAATTGCCGTTCTTAACATTTTTTTGTGAAATGTTGTATAATAAAGCTGAACACCGAAACAGGGGTGATTAGAATGGAAAGAAAGTATCAGATTTTAGAAGTGCTTAAGAAGAGTAAGACACCCATTAAGGGAAAAGATTTGTCGGAGATGTTTAATGTAAGTAGACAAATGATAGTCTCAGACATCGCTGAGTTAAGAGAGGAAGGATACAAAATTGTTTCCACAAGAGATGGATATGTCTTTGACCATGGCAATACTGTGAGAAGGGTCATTGCTGTGAAACACAATGTGAGTGATATATATGACGAACTCAAAAAGATTGTAGAAAACGGTGGTAAGGTTCTCGATGTTATAGTTGAGCATCCAATATACGGAGAATTGACAGGTCGTATAGATGTGGGGACTCTTGATGAAGTTGAGAAATTTGTATCTCTGCTTGCCTCAACCGGTACTAAACCGTTGTCTGAAATATCAAACGGTATCCACCTACATACAATTGAAGCACCAGACGAAGAGACGATGAATAAAATACTGAAAGCAATAAGAAGATATCGAATAACAAAAGATAATGAAGAGGCGACAGAATAAAAACGTAAGTCTAAACAGGGGGTGGTTCTAATGGAAGCTCTTATAATTGTTGATTTACAAAACGACTTTGCAAAACCAGGTGGTGCATTATACTTTCAAGGTGCAGAGAATGTCATTTCTCCAATAATAGAATTGGTTAATGATTTCAAAAAACGGAATCTTCCGATCATTTACACTCGAGATTGGCACGAAGATAACGATTATGAGTTCGACGTATGGGGCGTCCATTGTCTGCACGATACTAAGGGCAGTGAAATTGTCGATGAATTAAAAGAAGCTTTAGTTGGATACGATAAGGCATACGAAATTAAGAAGAGTAGGTACTCTGCGTTCTATGGAACAAACTTAGAAAATCTGCTCAAAGAACTCGGAGTAACGAGTGTTCATGTTGGTGGACTGGTTACTCACATATGTGTCCTATTTACGGTTGAGGAGCTTAGAAATAGAGGAATAGAAACAACTGTCCATACAAAGTGCGTTGATAGTTTTGACAAGGCAATGCACGAATTCGCTTTACGTCAAATGAAGGAAGTGTTACTTGCTAAGTTGGTATAAGAACATTTTCTTTCCAAATACGAGAACGCAATTGTAATCAATCTTAATAGGATGTTAATTGTACTTTGTCGAAAGTGTGTTAAACTTACTTAGCATGTGTGAATATCTAACATATTGCACGCCACACCTTTCTCCTTGCTGATTGGAAATCCGCCCGAATTTTATCGTAAAGAGAAAAAAGCAAGGTGAGGGGTGGAGAAAATATCGCGAGGAGAGAGGTAGAAGAACATATGAACAGTACGACAAGTGTTGAAACAAAACTTAGTTTCAAAAATTTTGGTTTAAGCGATGAAACACTCAAGGCTATTGAAGAAAAAGGGTACGTGGAACCAACGGAAATACAGAGGTTAGTCCTCCCAATAGCTTTGGGAACAGATAAGGACATCATTGCGCAAGCTCAAACTGGTACTGGGAAAACCGCAGCCTTCGGAATTCCAATACTTGAAAGAATTGACTTCAAATCAGGCAAGAGTATCAAGGCTTTGATAGTAACACCAACAAGGGAACTTGCATTGCAGATATACGAAGAGTTGAAAAGTCTTAAAGGAAACCGAAGAATCAGAATAGCCACAGTATATGGTGGGCAGTCGATGGAAAGGCAGTTAAAGGATCTGGAAAAAGGCGTTGACATAGTTGTTGGTACACCTGGAAGACTGCTTGACCACATTAATAGAAAGACAATGGATCTCTCGAATGTCCAATATTTGGTACTTGATGAAGCAGATAGAATGTTAGACATGGGATTTCTTGACGACGTTTTGGAGATTATAAAACAAACGCCAGAGTCTAAAAGAACGTTCCTTTTCTCGGCAACTATGCCAAAGGAAATAGTTAACATAGCAAGAAAATTCATGAAAGAATACGAACACATCTCAACAGTTGGAGAAGAGCTAACCACAGAGAATGCAGAGCAGATTTATTTCGAAGTCGATGAAGCTGATAAATTACCACTTCTTTGCAGAATTATTGATATGAATCCTGGTTTTTACGGTATCATCTTCTGTCAAACAAAATCCGAAGTGGACGAACTATCAAAGAAACTTTCTGATCTTGGATACAACGCAGATGGTTTGCATGGAGATTATTCTCAGTACCAACGCGAAAGAGTTCTCGACAAGTTTAGAAAGAGGCAATTGAATATTCTTGTGACCACCGATGTTGCCGCTCGTGGAATCGATATAGAAGGTCTTACACATGTGATTAACTATTCAGTACCGAGAGACCCGGAATATTATGTACATAGAATAGGAAGAACTGGCAGAGCAGGAAAAAAAGGGTTTGCCATTACATTCGTTACTAAAGATGAATATTATCACTTTTCAAAAGTCAAGAGATTTGCAAAAGCCAAGATTGTAAAAGACAAAGTACCAATGGTTGAAGAAATCCTTAATAGACAGCTTGAAAATATTGTAGAAAGTATAAAATCAATGCCCCATGTATCAAATGAACTATATAAGGATATAGCGCAGAAACTTCTTCAAGAGATGGGACCTACGGAAGTTGTTGAAATGCTCCTGCACGCCCTTCTCAAAGAGAGAATAGATGTCGAAAGATACGGAAACATAAAGCCAAAGGATTTCTCGAAGAATGTTAGCAAAGATTCAACAGTGAGATTGTTTGTTGCTCTTGGAACTTCAAAAGGCCTCGACAAGAAAAAACTCGTTGAGTACATTTCTGAAAAGACGGGAATCGAACAAAGGAACATTAACAACGTGCGTATATTTGAAACCTATTCTTTTATAGACGTGAGCGAAATCGATGCGGAAATAATCATGAAGACTTTCAACAAGAGTTCAAGAAGAGGCAAGAAGCCATCACGGCCGCTTGTGCAAATTGCAAAACCAAAGAATTAATCAAGCTTAGTTTAAGATAATAGTGAAAAAGGCTCGCAATTTGCGAGCCTTTCGTTTTTTATCATATTTAGACGCCTTCACAAGAAATACTTTCACCTGGTTTCAAAATAACACATCTCAGTCCAAGTTTTTCTACACCGTCTTTGAACTTCTCGGCATCAGCATGTATTATATCCCAGGTATTGTAATGTATAGGTACGACAGTCTTAGGTTTGAACATTTCAACAGCGATTAACGCATCTTCCACATCCATTACGAAATTACCGCCTATCGGTATGAAAGCGATGTCTACGCCTTTCAATAGTTCCATTTCCTTTGTCAAACCGGTGTCACCAGCATGGTAAATAGTTTTGCCTTCAGCTTTAATCAAGAATCCGCAGGGATTACCCCCATATATTACCTTATCTCCATCATGAATACCAGAACCGTGGAGTGCTGGTGTGAGTTTCACTTTCCCAAATTCAAAGTAGTATACCCCTCCAACGTGCATTGGATGCACTTTACACCCTTTGGTTTGGAGATAATTGCAAAGTTCATAGTTTGATATAACAGTGGAGCTATGCTCCTTACAGATTTCTACAGTATCTCCTATGTGATCAGCATGTCCGTGAGTAACTAATACGTAATCAATCTTTGGAAGCTCAAATCCCTTTGGAAAAGCAGGATTTCCGGATATGAAAGGGTCTATTATCACGTTGTACTTTTCTTCGATATCGCTTACAAGTACAGCGGCATGTCCCAAAAATGTAACTTTCATAAATCCCCCTCCTTTAATAGTAGTGAAGAAAATTCATTCGTATAATACTGCCTTAATAATTGCAGGTTCTAATCTAAATCTTGCACCCTTTCCTTGAAGGAAATGATGCGCCGCAAGCAGATGAATGGACAGTTCACTGTACATTAACTCACTATTGTTGTTCACATTTCTCACAACCGCTACGCGCTTTCTAAAAATCCCGTCTTGAAATGGACAAGCTAAAAATCCGCGTGCCTCGTCTACACGTATCTCCCATTTTTCGAACCTAATCGGTTCGCCAAGCCCTTTCAGACCTTCTTTCATAAGTTTTCTCATCAATTTCGCTACCTCAACAAAATCAAGCCCTAAGAACTGAAATTCTTCTTCATCCGCAGCTATTATATCTACGATATTTCTATCATCATCTCCTAAAAATCCATCTGCTGTTATCTTGCCTGGTTTCATATTCTCTTGAGCTCTTATATATTTGGGAGTCATTTTCATATGTATCCCCCCTCATCATGCGAATTTGTCGTAATAGACATCTTTGACTCCATGGTTATCAAAAACCTGGACACACGCGTTTATCATTCCGGGACTACCGCACAAATAACCTTCTTTTGGATTCTCATTTGGTATAACACTCTGCAAATATTTATCAAGAACATTTGTAATAAGTCCTGTTTCTCCGTCCCAATTATCCTCCGGTAGTGGATCAGAAAGCGCTGGTATGAAGTGAAATTTATCCCATTTCTTTTCAAGTTCTCTGAAAATTTCAACGTAGTACAGATCTCTCTTACTTCGAGCTCCGAAGAAGTACCAAACATTTCTATCTGTGATTCCCCTCTCCCACATATCGAAGATTATGGATTTTATCGGTGCCATTCCACTTCCACCAGCAACCATTATCATATCAGCGTTTGTATCGCGCATGTAAAAATCGCCGAAAGGTCCAACAACCTCTACAATATCTCCTTCTTTCATGTATTTGTGAACGTAAGTGGTAGCTATACCACCAGGAACTAATCTTATCAACAGCTCAACATGATTCTTATCACTTGGCGAAGAAGAAATGGAATATGCTCTTTGTGTTGATTCTCTTATGTTTTCGTAAGGTGGTATAACCAGTTGAACGTATTGACCTGCTTTGAAACTAACTTCTTTAGGCTCGACAAGCCTTATTCTTAATTCCTTTATGTCGTACGTAACATCTTTCAAGCTTTCAACAATTCCTTTGAATTTCCTAATATTGAAGAGTTCTTCCGGCAAGTAAATCTTGATATCCTTTTTCAATTTTATTTGACATGCAAGCCTTACGTTAGCATTTATTTCTTCTTTTGACATGTACGGTAATTCGGTGGGCAGATGTGGACCGACATCGGACAGGACTTTAACTTTACATGCACCGCAACTACCTCTCCCGCCACAAGCCGAAGGTACGAAAATTCCTTGTGAACTGAGTGTTTGAAGCAACGGAGAACCTCCGTTTACTTTCAAGACCTTTTTTGAATCATTTATATCTATCTGCACTTCGCCGTAATTATTTACTATGCTATCAACTATGGTGATAATTATTGCAAGGACTGTACTAACCGCTGATACAACTAAAGGCGCAATAATCATACTCATACAAATCACCTGCCCATTTTACAAAATCGCTCCGCTTTACTGAACGTTTATCATGCCAGCGAAACCTATGAACGCCATAGCCATGATTCCGATAGTGATAAGTGTTATACCAACACCCTTTAACGGGGCTGGAACAGGAGCATTGTCTGTTTTCTTCCTAATTGCAGCCAAAAGAACTATTGCAAGCCACCAGCCAATTCCGCTGCCTAAACCAAAAAAGACTGACTGGATGAAAGAATAATTGCGCAGTTGCATGAAAAGTGCAACACCAAGGATAGCACAGTTAACTGTTATTAATGGTAAGAATATACCAAGGACCATATAAAGTGTTGGTGAAACTCTATCGATTATCATCTCGAGAACCTGAACAACAGCCGCGATGACGATTATATAAACTATGTATCTAAGATAACCTAAATCAAGTGGTTGAATTATGTACTTCTCTATCAACCAGTTCAGAGCCGTGGTCACGGTCATAACAAGCGTAACAGCAACGCCCAGTCCGTTAGAAGACTTGAGGTCTTTTGAAATAGATATAAAAGAACACATCCCTAAGAAGTTTGTTAATAATATATTGCTTGTAAGGATAGATGCAAAGAAGAGAATTAATGGGTTTATGTTAGGAATTAAACCTGTCATCTTTTATCACCCCCTACTTGTGCTGGCTGTTGTACGCTTTGTCTCGATGTCTGAATATCTTTCTTTATCTGTGCACCTCTCACTATCCAAATAAAAGCAGCAAGTACGAAAAATGCACTTGGTGGCATTACCATAATTGTCCACTTTGTAAAGGAATCAGGTAGAACTGGAAATCCTAAGATTGTACCAAATCCGAGAAGCTCCCTGAAGAAAGCAACGGTGACAAGCACCAACATATATCCGAGACCGGCTGTGAAACCATCCCAGAACGAGATTAGAGGCTTGTTTCCTTGCGCAAACGCTTCTGCACGTCCCATTATGATGCAGTTGGTAATTATCAATCCAACATATGGACCAAGAGCTTTACTAACCTCAGGTACGTACGCCCTCAGTATTATATCAACGACAATCACATAGAATGAGATCACAAGAACCTGAGTGATCATCCTGACCTTTCGAGGTATGATGTTCCTTATCATTGAGATAGTGAGATTTGACAGGGCGGTAACGAGAGTAACACCTATAGTCATAATAAGTGTGTTGCGCAGATTGTTTGTGACTGCTAAAGTAGAACAGATTCCTAATATTTGAACAAAAACAGGATTTTCAAGCCAAAAGTTGTTCTTGAAAATCTTCTTGAAATCTGACATATCACTTCACCCCCAACAATTCTTTTAAAATGGGGATATAAGTTGCTATGATTTTCTCAATAGATTTTGAAGTCAAAGTTGCACCTGTTATTGCATCGACTTGACCATCGTCTTTTGTTTCACTCACTTTTGTTGTTGATACGATGATTCTATCATTCACAAGACTTTCGTTTTTAAATTGATCCTTAAACCAACTTTCTTCGATTCTACCACCAAGTCCCGGTGTTTCACTTTGAGATATGAAATCTATACCTACTATTTTTGAGACGTCTTTATTCACAGCCAAAACACCGGAGATATTTCCCCAAAGACCACTTCCGTTGAATAAAATAGCATATACTTCGTCACCGTTAACAACAGCGGAAAATAAGGTATACGAACCTACATTTTCAACCTTAACTTGCGATTTATATATCTCCAATGCCTCTTCATTCGATTTATAACTTATCCCCATTGCATTCAAAACAGCCCTTACTGTAAACAATTCTTGATTGATCTTTACCTTTGACGTTGTTAAGTAATTCAAACCAGAAAGTACAAATACAAAAACAAAAGATATAACAAAAGTAAAAATCACGGTATAAATTTTACTCTCCCTGTCAAATTTCATGCTCCCACCTTCTTTGCTTCAGGAACGGATTTTTTCACTTTTTTCTCTTTTATAATTTCATCAAGAAGTGGTGCGAATACATTTCCTATTAAGATCGCGAAACTCCATCCCTCAGAGAATAGTGAGAACGTCCTTATAATAACACCGCTTACACCTATTATCATTCCATAAATCCACTGCGATTTAACCTTCTTTGGTGCAGTTATTGGCTCTGTTGCCATAAAGACTGTTACAAAAATCAAACTACCAGACATGATAGCAGGTAATGTTGGCAGTGCCTTGGGCACGTTGAGAATGTCTAAGAAGAACGTTAACAATGCAGCAGCGCCATATGTGGAGAGCATAAGCCTCCAGCTTGCTGTCTTTGTGTAGATTAAATATACAGCAGCTGCCAGAATCAGAAAGACAGGCGCCTCACCAAAAGAGCCAGCGCGCCAACCCAAGAATAAATCTAAAATATTAACTAGACCGTTCTCTCTTAATATCTGCAAAGGCGTCGCGGAAGTAATGGAATCAAGACCAAGAATGGAAGGTCTGACCCAATTCGTAGTCATGTAGACTGGAAAGGTTATATATATAAACAACCTTCCAACAATAGCGGGATTAAAAACGTTCCTTCCAAAACCGCCATATACTTCTTTACCAAAAGCCACTCCAAACGCAATTCCAAGCGCTGCTACCCAGAATGGAACCTTTGGAGGAAGCGAAAGCAAAAACAACATTGCCGTGACAAGAACAGCTTCACTAACAGGTTTGTTTTTGTTCCTTTCAAATGCGTATTCAACCAAAATGGCAACGCCAAACACAACCACGGCATTAATCAAAACTGTGAAACCGTAAGCAAATACAGAGAACAATAAAATAGGCAATAGAGCATACAACATCTTTCTCATCATGGGTTGCTTCTGAAAAAAGCTCTTTGCCATAGCACCACCCCTTTCTGATTGAAAGTACAATTTATCATCCCACACAATGTACAGCATATATAATTATACCATGTTTTGTTTTTTCTAAACAACAAAGTAGTCAAATTTCTCTAACTTCAATTTAGGTAAAACTAAGTCTTAATTTGCTTAGAATTCTATTTTCTGATATAATAAAAAATGGAGTTGCAAGGAGGTGGAATTATGACAAGATTTTCAACAGCAGCAGTGCTATTAGTTGTTATGGTGATGACTGTATTTGCCGGACATCTTGACAACATTTTCAACATTTCTAACTTCAGTGGTCAGTACAAAATCATCTCACCTCAAACTCTTGAAAAGACTTCCGGCTGGGTTTCTGTTGAAGGTGTAATTTACAATCTTGGTAGTTCAGTGTTGAAAAAGCACGTAAAACTCTCAGAAATCGATTCAAAATTGCTGACGAAAGACAAAATTGTGGGATTGCTTGGTGTTACGTACTCTGAATTATCCAAATACAACGGTAAGAATGCTCCAGTTATGGTATCTGTGGGCGGTATTATCTATGACTTGAGCAATTCTAAATCATGGAGTGGTGGAAACCACAAGAATCAACATACAGCTGGTCAAGATTTGACATATGATATTTTAAAACTCTCACCACACGGGATAAGCAAAATCAAATCCTTCCCATCGTATGGTGTTCTTGTCTTTACGCCAGATGAGATGTTAAAATTCGATGGAAAAAACCAGAAAAAGATATACGTTTCCGTGTACGGAATAGTCTACGATGCAACCTATTCAAGAAAATTCTCAGGTGGTGAGCATTACGGACATGATATGGGTGTTGACCTAACAAATGAAATACTCTCATTGCAAGGTCACGTTAACTTGCTGAGCAAATTGTATGCAATAGGATTGTACGTATTTGATGAAAAAAGCATTGCGAAATTCGACGGCAAGAACAACAAACCGTTTGTAATTGCCGATGATAAAGTTTACGATATCTCCAAAAATTCTGATGGCGTGAAAGCCGGCTCTATGCTTACAGGTACACCTCGAAAAGAATGGTTAGTCGTAGGATATGTATTCAAATAACCTATGACTTAAACAAGAAGGGAATGATTAAATGCTTTTTCGCTACCTTGGAATAACCAGTGCTATTCTACTATTTTTTCAACTATCATTGTTCTTGTTCAGAAGATTGTACAAGTACCTTCCAAAAAAACCAAAGGTGTTTATACCATTGCTGAAATTTCTTAAGAATGCCCATACTTATACTGGGATAGCTCTTGTTGTAATAGGATTCATTCACGGAATGCTGATACTTGGAAGAATTCAGCTTCATACAGGATGGATACTCTGGTTTGGTGCACTAATTATGTTTATCAGTTTCCTTTTCAAGAATAGAGTAGGCAAGAAATGGATAGTGATTCACAGAGCAATGGGGTTTGTCCTTTTGATGCTCTTAGCTATTCATTACTTCTTCCCATGGATTCTGTGACTAAGAAGACTGGTAAAATGGCCTCCCTGTTCTTGATCCGGTGTGGGTTCAGGGAGGCTTTTTGATTTTTGGTAAAACCACTTGACATATCTTAACGTAGTAGTAAAATCTATTTACTGCGTATTAAAATACTATGTTACACAGTAACATTTTTTAAGTTATTTTAACCGTGGTATGGAGGTGATTATAGTGAAGTTTCAAGGAACTTGTGGAGAGGTTGAAGTGACACAAAAGGCGTTAAAGAAAATAGTATATTACTCATTAACAGAGCTTTCTGATAAGTTAAGTGTATCCGCGAGAAACTGGCTGCAGAAGGTTTTAAACATATTCTCTTCGGAAGAGTCAAACTTGGTTATCAATGATGATTCCGGTGTGACGATTGACCTGTACGTAGCTGTTGGTTATGGAATAAACATCCCTGAAACTTTTGCAGTTGTCAAAGATAAGATTATAGAATCCTTTAAGAAGCATTTTGCAATTGAAAATGTAGATGTAAACATGCATGTTACCGAACTTAAGTAACTGCATGATACAAAAACATGGGAGGGTTGAACATGGGTTATGTTGAAATAAATTCCAATGTCTATCCAGAGATTGCGTACAGAAGTATTTGTGAGTATCTTGGAATTCAAGAGGCAGATAAAGTTATTAATTTTAAGAAAGGAAACATAGTTGTTGAAAAAGTACAATCTGCAAATGAAGACCAAAAGGAGATAGTTAGACTTTTTATTTCTCTGCCCGCTGAATTTAACAGTAATTTTGTAGAGTTTGCTAATTCTATTGCTTGTCACGTAAAAAAGAGTGTTCAAGAGATGACTGGTATGATGGTTGAAACAGTGAATGTGAAAATATCCGATGTTTTAAATGAAACGATTGCTGAATAGCTCTTGGTAGTTTTTTGCGTGCATTTGTTTTTCAGTCAATTGTGTTCTGATGAATTAGATGTATAATAAATAATATAATGATCAGTGTTATGCTATTGGACTTAAAGCCTTTCAATGGCTCTTTAGATTGTTGAGTAGGGGGAGCAAAGATGGCAAAAATAAAAGATAAAGAAAATATAGAAAAATACACTATAGGGGAAGAGATAGCAAATTCAGTTACTCATGGAGTAGGTGCACTTTTAAGCCTCGCCGGTTTTGTTATCCTTATAATTGTTGCTGCTAACAACGGAGGTGGAGGTAAACTTGCCTCAGCGATAGTTTATGGTATTTCTTTGTTTATTCTGTACATGAATTCAACTTTATATCACTCAATCCAACACAAAAAGGCAAAATACGTTTTAGAAATCATGGACCACTCATCGATATATATTCTGATTGCAGGAAGTTATACACCTTTCCTTATAATATCCTTAAAAGGATGGCTTGGATGGACTTTATTCAGTATAATTTGGGCTTTAACTATTGTTGGTATTGTCTTTAAGGTATTCTTTGTAAAAAAATTCATGATTTTGTCAACTTTGCTTTATATACTGATGGGTTGGATGGTTGTCTTAGTTTTTAAACCGCTCGTTAATAGTGTATCAAATGTGTCTCTTATGTTTCTCGTTGCTGGTGGTATATTATATACGGTTGGAGCTATCTTCTATGTATGGAGGGGTTTCAAATATCATCATATGATTTGGCATCTTTTTGTTTTGCTTGGAAGTTTGAGTCACTATTTTGCTATACTTGATGTGCTATTGACTAAATGAGAGACGTTAACTCATAATATTCACGGGGTGATAGTTTGAAAGTATTGCCTGGTTTACTCACGGTCCTTTTTCTAACATTCTTGATGTCAGTTTTTGGACAGACTTTTGCCTCTAATAATTTTACGATCAACATAGAAATTAGGTTCCCTGATAATATCTTTTTCGACTCGTCCCCAGATTTGGAAAACGACTTTGCTGCGGAGATAGTTTTCGAAGCTCCTAATGGAATGAGAATGTTATTTCCATCACATAGCCTCATTAACAGCTTTTCAGTTTCTAATCCAGGTCATTATAGAGTATTTGTTGATGTGTTTTATAAGAGCAAAAGGTATTTCACTGGAAATGGTGAAACATACGTTGGATGGGATAAACCAGATAGCTTCTTAGTTGTAAATCTAAAGCCCATTACCTCAAAACTTTTAATTACATTCAAGATGGACCAAAAGAGTGAATACTTTAAGGGTAAAGTTATATATTTGGAGAATGTGATCAGCAAAGAGCTCACAACGTTTAGTCAACTAAATGAAGAAGAACCAATAAACTTGGAGCTTCTTCCGAGCAATTATGAAATCGGTATTGCAAAAAACGATGGTTCGCTTACTAAGTTGGTCAACTATCCTATGGCACTTCAACCCGGTGAATTCTCAGCAATAATGATGAAAGTTGATACAAAGAAAAACAGTATAATTTTAGAAAAAAATGTTGCTCGCCTGTCAAAAGTAATCTCATTTGATTCAGAGGCAAAGAGGATATGCTTCGAACTAGAAGGAGATTTTAAGCTGTCAAAAGATGTAAAAGTGGTTGGGTATGAAAAATCAAATTGGGCTAATGTTCTCTACCCTGGTGTGAAAAACTTGATCGTTGAATTTTCAGGCGATCGCATATCACGAATTCTTTCCTTTGAGAATGATTTTCCAAAAAGAGTGAGAGTTCTTGTTAGCTCGAGGATTAATTCAGTTGGTGGTATGGTTTCAAATAAATTCAGCGATTTACTAATAGAACTTAACGGAATTTATGATTTGTATTCAGGGGTAGGTAATAACTTAGTGCGTCTTCTTTCACTGGTAGGAAATAGAAAAGTTATGTTGTATAAGAATAATGACTTTGTATACATTGAAACAGAAAGTGGAATATTCGGACCGTTTATAGATGGAACAAGGTTTTATTTGAAAAGTAAGAATTCTGATTCGTATGTTCTACTCGTTCAGAGAAGCAGAAACAAGTATTATGGCGATTTTGAAATACTGGCCACAACACAAGGTGGATTTTATTTGATAAACGATGTAGAAATAGAACAGTACCTCTATTCCGTTGTCTCAAGCGAAATGCCCTCGACTTATCATTTAGAAGCTCTTAAAGCTCAAGCAGTAGTTGCCAGAACATACGTTATAGACAAGATTCTTTCTGATCGAAGGTATACAAAAATTGGTGCAAACATTGACGATTCAATAAATTTCCAAGCCTACAACACACAAAAAACAAACGAAAAAGCAGTAAGTGCTGTAAAATTAACCAGCGGAGAGCTAATGCTCTACAACTCTAAACCTGCATCGACATTTTACTATGCTGTTTCAGGTGGCGTAAACTTCGATGTTAAGGATGTCTTCAAAATGTCGGTACCATATCTGAAATCGAAAATCAACGGTACAAATATGGCAAGCATCTATTTTTTAGATGATGAACAAAGTATTCTGAATTTTTTGAAAAACTGGGATAGACAATCACTGAGCGAGATTGGCTTTGTTGAAGTCGAGAACGGATTTTTTAGATGGAAAGTTGAGTTTTCTCCACAAGAACTGTACGAGCGTTTAAGTAATCTGAAAGTAAAGTCAGTGTCAATGAAGAATTCTCAGTCTACAAGAGATAATACTCGCACCCTGCTTTATAGCGTGTTAGACTTGTCGAAAAAATTAGATGAAAAATATTGGAGTAATAATCCTGTTATTGTTGAAAACACTGATTTAAAAATTGAGGAAGCGGAAATTTTATCTTTGCGAGAGGAGCAAGGAATTAACTGTTTACAATATTCTAAGAATAATGCTCCCGTAGAAGTTACTGAGGAAGGAGTTACTGAAGAGGATAAGGAAAATGAAGAGAAAATTACAGACATATATATAAGCAAAAGAACTAATGGAAGATACGTGGAAGAACTCACTGTAGAGACGGCAGACAGCATATATAAACTTTCCGAAGCTGACGTTAGAAAACTTTTTGATATTTCAGGAAAGAAAATCACTTTACTTAATGGGATACAACGTGATGACTTTTCTTCATTCCCCAGCAAATTCTACTCCATTGATGTAATTAGGGACAGTGAACTAAACATTAATTCTGTAGTCATCTATGGCGGTGGGTTTGGACACGGCATTGGTTTGAGTCAAGTTGCCGCAAATGCATTTGCCAAAAAATACGGCTGGACATATCAACAGATATTAGAGTATTTCTATAGTGGCACAAAGCTTATAAAAGTTTACTAAGTCAATCTAAGTGAATTGCTACTAGAGTTTCCTGAACATTTCGTATTGAGTTAATACTATGTTAAATTTATTTTCTAAGAGAGCCTGATGCAACTTGTCATCTTCCGCAACAGAAACAACAGATATCAAATGAGCATTTGTATTTTGGAGAATATAGTCAACCGAGATATTAATGATAGATGACCAGTCCAAATCTTCTGAAGATTTCGGGGCACAATCTACAATGTAAGCACTGTTATCTTCATTCTTGCCCCATACTAAGTATCCTTCGACATTTTTAAAGTGCAATCGTACAAGGTTATATCTTCCGTCAGAAAGTAGGAGCGTAATTGGCTCACGCTGCCAATTTACTTTCCGTGGGATATTTATCTCGTTAGAGATAGCTATGGAATAGACAAGCCTATTATCAGCGGTAAATGAAGAGTATTTGATTGTCGATGGTTGAGGATTATTCAAAACGAAAGTATTTAGATTACGCACTTTTCGGAATCCGTTCTTGTCGTAAAAACGTACGGCTCGTTCATCTGAAGATGCAACCTCAAGGAATATACTATCTATATTTTTGGTTTTCAAATGCCTGAAAGCATGCTTCAGAATTTGCTCGGCTAAACCTTTTCCTCGCTCATTAGTGACTACTCCCATCGCGTCAATCCTTGCCTTGCTTCCTCGAACAGCAGTTAGTATGAAACCAAGCGGTTCATTGCCACGCAGAAAGATGAACGAATCAGCAAAAGATATGGAGTTTTCGCGTGCGTCCATTTTGAAAGATAAAACGTTCCAATTTATTGGAACTACATAATCAGCAAAGATTCTGTTTACTAACTCAACAAAATCTATCAAAGGGTATTCTGCTAACGTTACAACTCTCGTTTCAGTCATATAAACACCCCCTTGGAAGTTAAAGAACCTCGGTTAACATTATTTGTCTTTCAGAACGGTTTTGATTGCTCTTACCAAATTTTCGTCCTCAATCCCAAGAACCGATATTTCCTTCTTTCCAACAGCCTTTGCCAAAGTCTTCTTATCAAACACTTCAAAATAATCAACGTTGTTAATATCGCATCTTATTATAATATCCTTCTTAACCCTCTCACCTGCATCCTTCGCTATGATTAATAGTTTATCCTTAATTTTTGGGTTATTTAGATATTCTTTTATCATATCTTTTCCAAACACTATCTTATTTGCCTTTGCAGCGAATCCCAAGTAACTCAGTACTCTAATAAGTTTTTCTTCCATTGTTTCACCTCAATGAGATAATCGTTCAATAATGATTCTAAATATGAATTTCGTCACTCATAACACAGGCGTATGCGTTATGCAAATGAATTGATTCAAAACTTTCAACTTCAACTTTGTACCATCTTATTTTATCATATCTTTTAAGTTCAAGTGCAACATCTCTTGCTACATCTTCAACAAACTTAGGATTGTCATAAGCGTGTTCAGTTACATACTTTTCATCTGGTCGTTTTAGCAAAGTGTATAGGGGCGAACTTGCGTTTCTCTCCACAATTTCAATTATCTCTTCAAACCACACCATTTCCTTGCTTTCAAATGTGACTGTGCAGAAAGCTCTTTGATTGTGGGCTCCACGCTCACTGATTTCTTTAGAGCACGGGCATAAAGTGTGTATTGGAACTCTAACGCTTGAAAGAAAGTTAAAAGACTCATCGTACATTTCTGCTTCAAATGAACACTCGTATTCAAGATAACTTTCACTCCTGGACACAGGAGCCTGTTTCCTGAGAAAGTACGGGAAAGATATTTCGATAAAGGATCTTTTTGCATGTAGAACTTCCTTCAATCTGGAAAGTATCTCTCTAATTCTTCTTGGATTAATTTCAAGATGGTACTCATTTAAGACTTCGATGAATCTACTCATGTGCGTGCCTCTATATCTCTTTGGAAGATCAACATACATATTTACAGTAGCAACCGTCGACTGAGAACCATTTGTCTTGTCCAGAACAACTACGGGATATCTTACCCCTTTAACGCCAACCCTTCTTAGATAGACATTTCTACTATCATGTTGACTTTGAACATCTTTGAGCATCGTCTAGACCTCCGAGAAAAAAAATTAATGATTTTAGAAGGAGACTAATATGAAGTTGATAGTTTATTCAAAGCTTCTTCGACTCGTTTTTTCATGTCTCCAATCGATATTTCTCTGAGCAACATCAAAGCCTCTTTTCTGTATATTGAATACTGGAAATTATCTATAAACGATGACAGGAAAAGTTTTGCACTTTCAATTTCTCCAATTTTGTAAAGTGACATTCCAAGGTAAAAGTATATCTCATCAGCCCAAGGGTTTTCCTCGTCTTTGATGGTTCTCAATATATCAGCCGATTCTGAATAATTACCATTTCTGTAAGCGCTCTTGGCATTATCTATTTTCGTTCGTATAGACGTTATTTTTTGTTTTGAAACCAGATTTACCAGATCTTTCAGGTCATTTTCAGAAACGAACTTTTCAAAGTTTTGATCATTATTTACGTAAAGTTCGTACGCTTTGACTACCTTTTTTGTCTGCTCTAACTCATTTGATATTTTCAGACTATGAGAATAACTTACTATAAACAATACAGCAAATATAGTTAAAAGGATTAGACTAAATTTCTCTACTTTCATACACGCATCTCTCCGGGTAAGTTATCTTTATCTTCGAATTCGCGTGATTCTCCATGATTATTTAAAAGAATGTCAGAATTTGAAAAGTGTTCAAGAACAGTTTCCCTGAATACATTAAATAGCTCAGGATCGAACTTAGTGCCAACCATGGTTTGCATAAGTTCTAAGGCTTCTGATGGAGTCAATGCCTTCCTATACGGTCTGTCTTCGGTAAGAGCTATATAAACGTCAACAAGTGCTACAATTTGCGCTCTGAGGCTTAGTGTATCTTTTGAAAGACCATCAGGATATCCGCTACCATCTACATTTTCATGATGATGCCTGACTATATCCGCTACGAGTTCCCAACCTGGAATCTGTAAGACGACACGTTCTCCTAATATTGTATGCTCTTTCATAACTTCGAACTCTTCCAAACTTAGCTTTCCGGGTTTTAGGAGAATTCTATCGGGTATTCCAATCTTTCCAACATCGTGCAATATTGCACCGTACTTTATTGCGTTGAGTTCCTCGGGGTCAACAATTCCGAGCCTTGAAGCAACTGATAAAGAAAGCTGCATAACCTTCCTTGAATGTTCACCTGTGCCAACGTCTTTAAGCTCCACCGTTTCAGCCAAAGTATTAATAAGTAGAAAATTTCTTTCTTCTAAAGCTGATTGCATCTCTTCAATTTGAGACATTGTATTCTCAAGTTCTTCTGTTGTCGATTTATACCCTTCAATTGCTTCAACGTATCTTGAAAACAAGTTTTCCAAAGCTTGCTGTATCTTTCTCAGAGGTTCATGTTGAGTTTCAATTGGTTTATATTCTACATGCTCGCCAGTTTCTACACGCATAATCATATCGTTAATTATTGTCTCCAGAGCTTCTGTAGCTTTCTCCAAATCTCTCTGTTTATTCCAATGAATTCGGTTGATCGAGAGGAATGCAATCAGAGGTATGAATCCCCAAAGAGCCATGATGGAGGCTCTAAGCAATGTGATTTCGGTTGCCGGAATGATTGAAATATCGAATTTTGAATTTGTTGTTGCTGAATGCTTGAGAAATCTTGGAAGCGTATTGTTCTCCAATGCACCAATCAAGCCATAATTGTTTGAGTAAACAATTTTTCCGTCTAATGAAATAGCTACGGTATAGTCATCTGAAGGGAAGACGATCGCCGAAAAAGGTATTTCTATGAGTATCAATTTATCGCTTTCCTTCGTCACGTATTTTAGAGAATATTCTTTAGTCGAAATACCAGGCAAATAACTGTTCGGCCCCATTTTAAGATAATTTGAATAATCGTAATCGTTTATCTTAAAATCGTTCGAAAGTTCAGTAATTATGCCTATTCTGTTTTCTATGTGCTTGTCAATTGTGATCGCGAAATTCTTGAGATATACCGATGAGTAATTCAAAACTGAAGAAAAGTATAAGTAAGTCGAAAACAAAAAAACTATTAAAGAGAGAACAAGGATAATTATGATGTATTTTGCTTTCACTCTAAAAATACCTCCTTGAACTGTCCTTCTATCACTTTGTAAAGACCTATTTTCTGACTTATTCCATCTGGTGTAAAGTACAAATATCCCTCTCTGGTGTTTATGATTGATCTGCTTAAAAACCTTTTCATCTGCTCAATTGATAAAAACCTATGATCCGTTAATAGTCTCTCACATTCTTCTATTAGCTCTGTCTCCGTGTTTCGAACGCTTAAGGAAGGAACTATTGCATATGTATTTGCAACAACACTTCCGCCTAACGAGAGGAACTCAGGAGTGAAAGCTGCCTCACTTACTATTATTCTTACATCGTCATCTTTTGTCCTAATATATTTCACTATTTTAGCAGATTCTGTGCCTATAGTTGTCAAGATAACCGTATCAAATTGGCTAATCTCAATTGAAAAAAGAGAACTTACATCATCATAATAAACGTAGTTGCCTTCAAACACGTTCAGTAAGCTCTTAAATTCGTCGGCATATTCTCTATTATTATCATCCAGAACAAGCAATATACGTTTGGCTTCGAATAATTTAAGGTACTTTTTAAATACATCTATTATTTGCAAATTGCTTGGAGTGAGAGAATAAAAATAACCTGAATTCAAAAGCTTCGTAGAGGAAATTGTTGGAGAGATCGAAAGCATCTTGTATTTCTTTAAATATGGCAATATTTTCATTCCATCTGTTGACATTGATGGACCTATAACAAACTTAATTCCGAGTCTGGAAAAATACTGAAATGCTTTGTCGACGTTTCCCAAAGTGTTAAAAGTAACAAGATTTAGCACTGCCTTTTTCTCACTGAGATAGTCATCGGCATGTGTAATTGGGTTGTAAACATATCCAACAGTTTTAGAAGAATAATTAAACCATGTGTAGACGACAAGGAACATTAAAAATAAAACTATGAATAGTTTTCTCATCTTTTTAGACACCCCACATGGTTATAGATTATTGATTAGATAAAAAGCCTGACATCATCGGTGATAACATAATCTATTAAATCAAAAATATCTTTAATTACATCCTTTGAATTCACAGTCCAGAATACAATCTTTACATCAAGCCTTTTAAGTTCCTTCAGTATACTTTTCAGTCTTTCAGGATACTGCATATAACCTTCAATAGGAAGGTGTGCACTGTATGTATTAGTTTTGAATAACTGTAATATTCCTTCGTCACTCATTGAAAGGTGGCGATCATCAAAAAGATATCCGAACTTGAGAGTTGGATACTTTTGCTTTAGTTCCGAAATAAGAGTATGGTTAAACGAACTGTATATTATTTCTCCCTGATAAAGCTCTTCACACATCTTTAATGCAATTTCGCCAGCCTCGTATTCTTTCAGCTCTATATTCAAGCACTTGCCATCAGGAGCTGCCTTTAGAAACTCTTCTAACGTAGGGATGGTTAGTCCATCACAAGAATGTTCTTTTAGCTCAGCTAAAGTTAAATCATGAACTTTAAGATCGCTTCCATCAAAAGTTGAAAGATTATCATCGTGAATCAATACAGGAACACCGTCTCTTGTTAGTCTAACGTCCGTCTCGATACCGTCTGCTCCAAGATCAATCGCCTTTAAAAGCGAGGCGAGAGTGTTTTCCTTAACCAAAGTTGGAATTCCTCTGTGACCAAGAATATACATTATCTCATCTCCTATTGAAGGGTTACAAAAAAATTATATCAGAATTTTATTCCTAATCCAAACACAAATTTAAGAATTCTTGTAACAAATGAAAAAAGGTCTTGGGCAAACCCAAGACCTCTATTGAACTTATCTACTTTTCAAATCAAATTCGCAACTTTATGGCGTCCACTACATCTTTAACCGTTTTAATCTTTGATAAGTCTTGGTCACTGATTTTTACACCGAACTCATCTTCAAAAGCCATAACTAAGTCCACTATGTCTAAGGAATCTGCTCCTAAATCTTCAGTCAAACTCTTTTCCAGTTTAACGTCTGACGCATCAACACCAAGTTGCTCAGCGATGATTTCACATACCTTGCTTTCAAGTTCTTCCATATTATATACCCCCTTCTACTTCTTAAGACTTTTAGTTTCCAAATTCAATACGTTGTGACTCCTCACCAACGCAAATTAATATACCATATAAAATGTTTGTTGTCAACAACTATTTTTATGTATAGCAAAAAAATTAAACTTGACTAATTTTGTTGATGTTGATATAATTTGTTTGAGCTTCAGCTAGCTATCTTTTGAGAGGTGAGTAAAATGGTAACTTTCATCACTGACACTGGTTGTGATATTCCTAAGGCTTTGAATCTGCCTTATGAAGTCGAGTATTTGCCACTAAGGGTATTTTTGAAAAATCAAGAATACGATGACAAAGTGACAATAACACCTGAAGAACTTTATAATGATGAGCTAAAAGGTGAACTCGCGAGTACTTCTCTACCAAGGCCGGAGATTATCGAAAAAAGAATAAAAGGTGCTGCTGAGAAGAGTGAGTATGTATATGTAATAACCATATCTGCAAAACTTAGTAACACGCACGACCTTATAAAGAATATAGTCAATTCGCTAAATCTGAAGAATGTAAAGGTCTTAGATTCAAAAACCGCTTCAATAAAGCAAGCATATGTCCTCTTAAAGGCTATGGAGTATGTTCAGAAACGAGACAATCTTACGCAGGCTGTTATAGACAGTATAGTTTCCAATAGCCTTCTTGTGTTTTATGTGCCAACTTTGGAATATCTCTATAAAGGAGGACGAATAGGTAAAGCAAAAGCGCTTTTGGGAAAAGTTCTGAATATAAAACCAATTCTCACGACAGATAATGAAGGCGAAGTCAGCACACTTGCAACAGCTCGTTCTGTAGAACTTGCAATATCGTCGATGGCTAATCTTGCTAAGAATTTTGTTCAGAGCAAAGGGTTGGAAAATTCTTATTCTATTGTAGGCGGCTACACGATCGGTTCCACAAAGGTTAATTTAGAAAGGCTGCTTAGTAATTTCTCTACTTCAAGTGTGATCGGCTCTTCAACAATAGGTTCAGCGATAGCTGCTCACGTTGGTCCTGAGGCGTTCGGGTTGGTTATAGGCGAAAGGATAGAGTTATAACGACTAATCTTTACAATGCAGTGGAGGTGTTTGAAATTGAGAAAGGTCGTCATAACAGGTATGGGGGTTGTGTCTCCTTTGGGAAATAGTATTAGAGAATTCTCCCGGAATCTTAGAGGTATGGAGATTGGTATTGATCGTATAACGTCATTTGATGCTTCGCACCTTCCTGTCCAGATAGCAGCTGAAATTAAAGATTTCAAACCAGAAGAATATATGGACAAAAAGCTTGTAAAAAGGCTCGATAGGTACTCACAATTCGCTTTGGCAGCGGCAAGACAAGCAGTTGAGATGAGTGGACTAACGTTCAACGGCATTGAAGATCGAGTTGGCGTTTTGATATCTTCAGGTATGGGTGGATTTCTAACTCTATCTGAACAGAACGAGGTATTGCGAGAAAAAGGACCGGATAGGGTTAGCCCATTTTTGATACCGATGATCTTAATAAACATGGCAAGCGGCGTTGTAGCTATGGAATTTGGATTAAAAGGTCCTAACTTTGCACCTGTTAGTGCGTGTGCAACCTCTGTTCACTCGATAGCCATAGGTTCTATGCTGATAAGACATGGATATGCTGACGTAGTGTTAGTCGGTGGCACAGAAGCCACTATTGCACCACTTCCAATAGCTGGTTTTGCATCTATGCGGGCTCTTTCAACAAGAAATAATGAACCCAAGAAGGCTTCGAGACCATTTGACAAAAACAGAGATGGTTTTGTGATGGGAGAAGGTGCAGGCGTTTTAGTCTTAGAAGCCGAGGAGTTTGCAATCAAGAGAGGTGCCAGAATAATAGCCGAAGTTAAAGGTTTTGCGATGAACGATGACGCACATCATTTCAGTGCACCTGATCCAGAAGCCAATGGTTCATCTAAGGTGATGAAAGCTGCCATAAATGATGCGACACTCAAACCAGAAGATATAGATTTTGTTAACTGCCATGCTACGAGTACACCAGCAGGTGATGAGGTTGAACTTAAAGCAATAGAGAAAGTTTTTGGTGAACATGTAAAAAATATCTATGTCAATGCAACAAAGACACTCACTGGTCATTTGCTCGGAGCAGCCGGTGCTGTTGAAACGATAGGTGCGATAATTCAGATGAACGAGGGATTTGTACACGGCATGCCCAACCTTGAAGAACTTGATGGACCTGAATATTTCAATATTCCACGTGAAACAGTCAAAGCAAACATAAGAAACTTTGTCAAAAATTCTTTCGGTTTTGGTGGCCATAACGCTTCCGTGGTGGTGGGAAAATATGTCTAACATCTCAATGAAGAGGGAAGACATAATGAATATTTTACCACACAGAGAACCTATACTTTTGGTTGACGAAGTTATGGAAAAAGGTGAAGATTATATTATAGCCAAGAAGTACATTACAGCTAATGAACCTGTTTTGAAAGGGCATTTTCCTGATTATCCTATATATCCTGGCGTCTATATCATCGAAGGTCTTGCACAAAGTGCTGGACTTCTCTTACTTAAACCAGACTTATCAAACACCGTTCCGTTGTTTTTGGGTATCGACGAAGCAAGATTTAAGAAAGAAGTAAGGCCAGAGTGTGAGCTTGTTTACAATGTAAAACTCCTTGAACAAAAAGGTCCAATAACATTTGTTGAAGGAAAAGCGCTTGTAAATGGGCAAATTGTAGCGAAAGCGAGATTAATGCTTGGCGTTAAGGAGAATAACAACGGTGGGGTTGATGCTGTATGAAGATGAACAGAGTGTGCGAATTACTGAATATTGAATATCCAATCATCATGGGTGGAATGTCTTGGGCAGGAACGCCAGTCCTTGCAGCTGCTGTGTCAAACGCAGGTGGACTTGGAATAATCGGTTCCGGTGCGATGAAGAGGGAACATTTGAAAGAAGCGATTGACAAAATCAGAGCGCTCACAGATAGACCTTTTGGTGTCAATATTATACTTGTCTCACCATATGCCGACGAACTTGTTGATTTGGTCATTGAGGAGAAAGTACCAGTCGTAACTTTTGGAGCTGGAAACCCTGGTAAGTACATGTCAAAGCTTAAGGAAGCTGGCACTAAAGTAATACCAGTGGTAGCTTCCGACAATATGGCAAAGATGATGGAACGCATCGGAGCTGATGCTGTTATAGCGGAAGGTATGGAATCTGGAGGACACATTGGGGAGGTCACCACACTTGTACTTGTCAATGCAGTGTGCAAGGCTGTTAAAATCCCTGTAATAGCCGCGGGTGGAATTGCAGATGGTAGAGCAATGGCAGCCATGTTCGCTCTTGGAGCTGAAGGGATACAGATGGGAACAAGGTTCATTGCAACTGTTGAAGCAGACACTCACGAAAATTTTAAGAAGCTTATACTCAAATCTTCAATACGCGATACTGTTGTAACTGGAGCAGCACTCGGTCATCCGGCAAGAGTTATAGAAACCAGATTTGCAAAAAAGGTAAAAGAATTGGAAACTAAGAGTTTGCAGGAGGCGGAAGAAGTCTTAGTTGGAAGCTTAAGAAAAGCTGTCGTAGATGGTAATATCGACGAAGGCTCGTTTATGGCAGGGCAGTGTGTAGGCTTAATAACCGAGATAAAGACTGTAAAAGAAGTAATTGAAGATATCATCATTGAATTCCACAGAGCAATTGAAGATTTGATTGAGAAATCTCGTCTTGTAAGTAATTCAAAGGGCTTTAATGATGAAAAAGTGGGGGTGAAAATATGATAAGGGCATTCATATTCCCTGGCCAAGGTTCTCAATACAGTGGTATGGCTAGTGACTTTTCCAAATATGAATCTTGGGACGAATACGCTCAAAAAGCAAATGAAGTATTAGGCTTTTCTATCACAGAAATCATGGATGGTGACGAGGAAACTCTTAAACTTACAGAAAATGCCCAGCCTGCAATATATCTTGCAAGTTATGTTGCATATGTTGAGATCTTTAAGAAAGGTATAGAACCTGAATACGTGGCTGGACACAGTCTTGGCGAGTACACAGCACTTGCTGCCGCTGGTGTTTATGACTTCGAAACGGGCATATATTTAGTTAGAAAGAGGGGCGAGTATATATCGCAAGCTATCGAACCAGGTAAAGGAAGTATGGCTGCTGTTATCGGTGTATCTGCTGAAGAGCTTGAAGAACTTGTGAAAAAATATGAAGGATTATACATCGCAAATTACAATTCGAATGAACAGACCGTAGTTAGTGGAAAAGCAGAGAGTATTAAATCTTTTGTGATTAATTTAACAGAACAAGGAAAGAGAGCAATGGAATTAAAGGTTTCTGGTCCATTCCATACACCATACCTTGATAGCGCAAGGGAGAAGATGGCAAAGGAAATTGAGCATATAAAATTTAATAAGCCAAAATATCCGATAGTTATGAACAGTGTTGCAAAAGAAATCTCAGATCCGCATCAGATAAAACACTATGTCTTAGAGCAAATAAGTGGACCAGTTTATTGGAAACAATCGATCGACAGAATGTTGGAACTTGGTGTCGAAGAGTTCATTGAGCTCGGACCTAAGAACGTGTTGTCATCAATGCTTAAGAAAGCTAAGTTTAATGCCAAACACTTCACAGCTGTTGTTCAGGAGGGGGTCTTGGATGGCAAATAATTACAGATATACACAAAATAAATCGGAAAGGACTCTTCGGCTTGGGTTCATACCACTTTTTACAGCTTTGACAGCAGTTGGTGCACAGATTTCACTCCCTATTGGTAGTGTTCCGATTACGCTACAAATGCTATTTGTCTTCCTAACAGGTTTTCTACTTGAGCCAATCGACGCTTTTGTATCTATGGCACTATACTTAGTACTTGGAGCAAGTGGTATACCTGTTTTTGCAAATTTTTCAGCAGGATTATCACATCTTGTTGGTCCAACCGCAGGGTACCTTTGGGCATTTCCTATCTCGGCATTGTTGATAGCAAATTTGAGAAGGAAACTGGGCAATATTTTTGCAGGGTTCGTAGGATTATCGATAGTCTATTTTCACGGTTGGTTAGTTCTTGGAATGTATCTGAAGAACTTCAGTAAGGCTTTTTTAGTCGGTGTAGTTCCGTTTGCGTTAATCGATGCAGTCAAATTAGCTCTTGCGATATACGCAGCTCAAAAGATTGAAAAAGTATTAGGAGGAAGCGTGTATGGGAAAGCTTGATGGAAAAGTTGCTATAGTGACGGGGGCATCTGGCGGGATAGGTAGGGCAATTGCTAAGGAACTATCAGACGAAGGCGCTGTGGTGATTGGTTTCAACTACGCTCCAACAGGCGCTGATAATGAGTATGTTGTTGATATAACGGACCGAAAAAGTGTTGAAAATGCGGTCCATGATGTGATTCAGAAGTTCGGAAGGATTGATATGTTAATCAACAACGCTGGTATTACTAAGGATAATCTTACTTATAGAATGAGCTATGAAGACTGGGATAGCGTCATCAACACAAACCTGACTGGTGCTTTCAACTTGGTTAAATCATGCATAAGAGATATCGTTAAAAATCAAGGAGTTATTATCAACGTTTCGTCAGTAGTTGGACTGGAAGGTAATATAGGTCAAGCAAACTATTCAGCATCTAAAGCGGGACTGATTGGGCTGACAAAATCTCTGGCTAAAGAATTTGGAAGAAAGAACGTCCGGGTTAATGCAATAGCACCAGGATTCATTGAGACTCCAATGACCGAGAAATTACCAGAAGAGATAAAAAAAGCAGCGATAGAGAAGATATCGATGAGAAGATTTGGAAAACCGGAAGAAGTCGCAAAAGTAGTTAGATTTCTTGTTGCAGAAGCAACATATATAAATGGTCAAGTAATAGTGATTGATGGCGGTATGGAATTGTAATTTCAGTTGCTTAAAACTGAAATACTCCTCCTCTCTAAGTGTTGCCTATCGTATAGCTTTAATACCATAGTTGCCGGTCCAAAGAACGGACCGGTATTTTTCATTCACTTTCGCGAAGAAATCTTCTTATCTCCAGAAGAACTTTTTCATTCCAGAGAGGTAAATGTCCCTCGCTTGGTATCAGAATGAATTTTGACTTTTTAATATGTTCTGACAAGTACTTCCCTATACTTGGTGGTGTGATGGTGTCGTTTTCACCATATATTATAAGTGTGGGAATGTTCAAATTACTTAAGTCTATTTCTATCTCTTCTTGTGCAATTTTGTCCTTAGAGAACTTAACGAGTACTTCCGCAGGCAGGAAATAATTTTGTGAGAAAATATAGTCAAAGTGTTCCATATTTTTCAAATCCTTTGTCTCACCGAGGAAATTTCTGTACACAAATTTCACAACAGGATAAGTCTTCAAACCTACGTTTAACAATAGCGTAAGCCTATCGAATGTTTCTTCATCTGATGGTACATTCGAATTAACGTTTATATTTTCATTTGATTGTCTAAAACTAAATGCAGAATCCACCAAGATAAGTCTTTCGACTCGACCAGGCTGGTTGATAGCCGTTAGTATTGACAAATAACCACCCATAGAATGACCAACAAGAGTGAATTGGTTTATATTTAATGATTCTATGAAAGATATAATTACTTTAACCAAGTTTCTATCTGAGTAATCAAAGGTTACGCTTTTTTCTGACAGACCAAACGGTGGAATATCTAATGCGACACACCGATATTCTTTGGATAGTTCTCCCATTAAAAAGTTCCAATCATATGATGAACCACCAAATCCATGTAAAAAGACTACTGTCTTCCCATTAACAGGACCGCTCTCTCTGTAAGATAAAGTCAGTCCTTCAATTCGAACTGTCCTAATTTCCTTAGAAAGCTGTTTATGTAGATTTCTTGTAGCTATGTCAGTTGTGATGAGAAATGCCAAAAGGCTTATTAGTATAGTTCGAAGAAGATTAGCCACTTTAAACACCTCTTTCAATAAGCACATATTTAGACAATGCTTACCTTATTCAATTATACTCCTGCTGGTATTTGCCTAAATTAACATAAAAGAAAAAAACAATTTATCAGAGAGTGTATACGAGAAATTAGAAAAGTATGGTAGAATTATACAGGTACTTTTCTAAAATTTTGATTTTGGAGGTGTGAAAATGAGTAAAAAGTGGGTTTATTTCTTTGCCGACGGCAAAGCCGAAGGAACCGCTCAAATGAAAGAGTTGCTTGGCGGTAAGGGTGCAAACCTTGCTGAAATGACAAACGCCGGTGTTCCAGTACCTCCTGGCTTTACTATCACAACTGAGGTTTGTAAGTATTACTACGACAACAACAGAACTTATCCACAAGATTTAGCAGAACAAGTCAACGCAGCAATTAAAGAGTTGGAAAAAGTTACAGGAAAAGGTTTTGGGGATCCGATAAAACCTCTTCTTGTATCAGTCAGGTCCGGTGCTGCAATTTCCATGCCAGGAATGATGGACACAATCCTCAACCTCGGTCTTAACGACGAGACAGTTAAGGGTCTTGTTGAAATGACCAACAATGAAAGATTCGCATACGACTCATACAGAAGGTTCTTACAGATGTTTGGTGATACTGCACTTGGCATTCCTCACTCTGATTTCGAAAATGCACTCTCTGAAATGAAAGCTAACAAAGGTGTAAAGCTCGATACAGACCTCGATGCAGAAGACCTTAAGAAGCTTGTCGAAATTTACAAGGAAATTTACAAGAAACATGGAAAAGAATTCCCACAAGATGTAAATAAACAGCTATGGGCAGCTATTGAGGCTGTTATTTGGTCATGGATGAGCGACAGGGCAATTAAGTACAGAGAAATTCACGGAATCAAGGAAGGACAACTTCTCGGAACAGCTGTTAACATCGTTGCCATGGTATTCGGTAACATGGGTGACGACAGCGGTACTGGTGTCTGCTTCACGAGAGATCCAAACACTGGAGAAAAGGTACACTATGGAGAGTTCTTGCCAAATGCGCAAGGTGAAGACGTTGTCGCAGGTATAAGGACACCATATCCTCTCGAAAAGATGAAGGAAATGATCCCACACGCGTATGATGAACTTATTGAAATAATGGATAGACTTGAAGCATATTTCAAAGATATGCAAGACATCGAATTCACAGTTGAAAGAGGAAAACTCTACATTCTCCAAACAAGAAATGCTAAGAGAACAAGCCAGGCAGCTATAAGAATCGCTGTTGATATGGTACACGAAGGGCTTATCGACAAGAAGACAGCAGTCCTTAGAGTACAGCCGTCAGACATTGAAAGAGTCCTCCATCCAAAATTCGATGAAAATGAAAGAAAGAATGCAAAAGTTATAGCAAAGGGACTTCCAGCGTCACCAGGTGCTGCAACAGGTAAGATTTACTTCGACGCACACAAGGCTGAGAAAATGGCTGAAGCAGGAGAAAAAGTGCTGCTTGTAAGACCTGAAACAAGCCCTGAAGATGTTGGCGGTATGAACGCAGCAGAAGGCATACTCACCGCACGTGGTGGTATGACATCGCACGCGGCAGTTGTCGCAAGAGGTCTTGGTAAGCCAGCGGTAGTTGGTGCAGAGAGCATATATGTTGACGAAGAAGAAGGCTTCCTTAAAGTTGGAGATTTTGTTGTCAAAGAAGGAGAATGGCTCTCAATCGATGGTACGACTGGTGAAGTTTTCCTCGGTAAAGTGACAACAGTCAAACCACGCGGTCTTGAAGGACCAGTTGCAGAACTGCTATCATGGGCAGACGAATTCAGAAAACTCGGCGTTAGGGCAAACGCAGACGTTCCAAGAGACGCAAAGGTTGCAAGGGAATTCGGAGCAGAGGGTATCGGTTTGTGCCGAACAGAACACATGTTCTTTGAAAAGGACAGAATACCAAAGGTCAGAAGAATGATCGTTGCGAGAACAGTTGAAGAAAGAGAAGCAGCACTTGCTGAACTTCTGCCACTCCAGAAAGAAGACTTCAAAGGCCTCTTCAGAGAAATGAAGGGTTACCCGGTTACAATAAGATTGATTGACCCACCACTCCACGAATTCTTGCCACACGAAGAAGAACAGATGGCGGAAGTTGCTGCTCAGATAGGTATAAGCGTAGAAGAACTTAAGAAAGTTGTTGAACAACTCCACGAGCTCAACCCAATGCTTGGGCACAGAGGCGTGCGACTTGTCATAACATATCCTGAGATAGCTGTTATGCAGACGAAAGCAATAATTCTTGCCGCAATAGAGCTCAAGAAAGAAGAAGGAATTGACGTTGTTCCAGAAATAATGATTCCTCTTGTAGGACACATTAACGAACTTAAATACATTAAAGATGTTGTAATAAAGACCGCTGATGAACTTATCAAACAACATGGCGTTGAACTTAAATACCTTGTCGGTACGATGATTGAGGTTCCAAGAGCGGCAGTTACAGCTGATCAGATTGCTCAAGAAGCTGACTTCTTCAGCTTTGGTACAAACGACCTTACACAGATGACCTTTGGATTCAGTAGAGATGACGTTGGTAAGTTCTTGCCAGAGTACCTTGCAAAAGGTATACTCGAAGATGACCCATTCAAACACGTTGATACACAAGGCGTTGGTCAGCTCGTTAAGATGGCTACAGAGAAAGGAAAAGAAGTCAAGGAAAAACTCAAATGTGGAGTTTGTGGTGAACACGGTGGAGATCCAAAATCCATCATGTTCTTTGCCACAACAAAACTCGACTATGTCAGCGCATCACCATACAGAATTCCAGTTGCAAGACTTGCAGCTGCACAAGCAAGCATCAAATACAGAAGCTAATAATTGTCTTTCTCTCGGGGCGCTTTTGCGCCCCATATATTTATTGCTGTGAAAAAGAATATGGAGCGTGGTTTGAATGGTTACCTTGATTTTCTCAATCATCTCATCCGTTCTGACTTTTTTCCTAACAAAGAACTACTTATCTTTTCTACTAATTCTACTTGGCGTATATTTCTTGATAAGAAAGAACGAACGAGCTGAATCACTTGCAGGTTTAAATATGCTGCTTATAAGTGCTATGGCACTCTTCGGGAAATTCAAATTTTACGACGACACGCAAATATTCCTAATTATAAGGGGTATATTCTTAATGTTTATTGGAACATTCTTAGTCATACTATATGACCTAATGAAGAAATGGTATTCTTTAATCCCAATGTTATTACTGACCGGAATGGGTATAGGTGCGATAGGATATCTGAGGTGGGGTATGAAAGGTTATTTCCTCGGACTTATTCTCATTCCGGTTATCATTCGTGAATATCACCTTCAGAAAAAGGCAACTGATGAGTTGAATAACATAAACAATAAATAAATTGGCAAAGAGGTGGGGTATAATGAAGGTTCTCATACTTGCCGCTGGTCTAGGAAAAAGAATGAAGTCTAAGTACCCAAAGGTTGTTCACAAAATCCTCGGAAAACCGATGATAAATTGGGTTATTGACCTTGGAAAGAGATTTGGTGAAGTCGGTGTTGTTGTTGGTCACAAAGCAGAAATCGTTAAAGGATACTTACCGATGGATGTGCGAACATATCTTCAAGAACATCAGCTTGGCACAGGACACGCAGTAATGTGTGCAAGGGAATTTATAGACGAAAATGATGATGTGTTAATTTTATACGGTGACGTGCCTCTTCTCAAGAGTGAAACGATAGAAAAGTTGAACGAAATACATAAGAGTAGAAATGCTGATGTTACTGTACTTTCATTTATCGCTGACGACCCAACTGGGTACGGTAGAATAATCAGACAGGATGGAAGGATAAGGATTGTTGAGCACAAAGATGCTTCGGAAAGCGAAAAAGAGATAAAAGAAGTAAACAGCGGCATATATATATTCAAAGGAAACTTTCTTTTAGCAAATTTGGATAGACTGAACAATAACAATGCACAGGGTGAATACTATCTAACTGATCTTGTAGGTTTGGCTCAAAATGCCGAGGCTTTAATCTTAGATGACCCAATCCAAGTTTCAGGCGTAAACGACAGAATCCAGCTCGCCCAGCTTGAAAGTATAGCAAAAGAGAGAATTCTCAACGAATTGATGCTCTCGGGTGTTACGATCGTTGATCCGCAATCGACGTTCATAAGTCCTGATGTAGTGATAGGTATGGACACTGTTGTCCATCCATTTACCATTATAGAAGGCAAGACAACAATAGGTGAAGATTGTGAAATAGGTCCATACACGAGAATTATCGATTCGGAAATAGGAAATAAAGTGAAAGTTATGAGATCCGAACTTGAAGGTGTGAAGATAGAAAACAACGTCTCGGTCGGGCCATTTGCCCGATTGAGAGAAGGAACTGTGCTTAAAGAAAATGTGAAGATAGGTAATTTCGTTGAAACGAAGAAATCCATAATCGGCAAGAATTCAAAGGCGCAACACCTGACATACCTCGGTGACGCAACTGTTGGAGAAGACGTAAATGTTGGGGCTGGTACAATAACTTGCAACTACGATGGATATAAAAAGTATCCGACACATATAAAGGATAAAGCGTTTATTGGTAGCAATTCATCACTCGTTGCGCCTGTCACAATTGGTTCAGGGGCAATCGTTGGTGCTGGATCTGTTATCACTGAGGATGTTCCTGACGATTCATTAGCACTTGGAAGAGCGAGACAGACAATCAAGGAAGGTTGGGCAAAACAAAAGAGGGAGGCTATGGAGAATGCAGATAACAAGAAATGAAATGAAAATTTTCTCAGGAAATGCGAACAGAGTCTTGGCTGAAAAGGTTGCAAGTTACATTGGAATGCGACTTGGCGATATTACCGTTGGCAAATTTGCAGACGGGGAAATAAACGTAAGAATAGAAGAAACGGTCCGCGGCCACGACGTCTTTGTTATTCAACCAACATGCCCTCCAGTTAATGAGAACTTAATGGAGTTACTCATTATGATAGATGCATTTAAACGAGCGTCAGCAAACAGCGTTGCAGTCGTAATGCCTTATTACGGGTACGCAAGGCAAGACAGGAAAGCCAAAGGACGAGACCCAATCACTGCTAAACTCGTAGCCAACCTTATTACCGTTGCCGGTGCAACAAGAATAATGACCGTTGACTTGCATGCAGAACAAGTTCAGGGGTTCTTTGACATACCAGTTGACAACTTGTGGAGCTTCCCAGTTTTTCTGGAAACTTTGAATAAGGACGGCTTACTTAACGAAGATGCCGTTATAGTTTCGCCAGATGTTGGTGGTGTGAAACGTGCCAGACAGATTGCTGAGAAAGTTGGTTTACCATTGGCGATATTGGATAAGAGAAGACCAAAAGATAACGTCGCAGAAATACTCAATATTATAGGTGATGTAAGTGGAAGAACTGCTATAATTGTCGACGACATCGTTGATACTGCAAGATCTCTTGTTGAAGGTGCGAACGCAATTAAGAATGCTGGTGCAAGTAGGGTTGTTGCTTGTATAACACATCCAGTGCTTTCTTCGGGTGCTGTTGAAAGAATAGAGAATTCGAGTATTGAAAAGATTTATATTAGTGATACAATATATCATCAGAGTCTTCCGAAAAAATTCTACATTGTTTCCGTTGCACCACTTCTTGGAGAGGCTATTATACGTGTAAGAAAGAATCTATCTGTAAGCATACTTTTTAAATGATGAAAAATAAAGAATAAAATAAAAACCTTAAAAAAAGAAAAAAAGGAGGTATTCGACATGGAGCACGTAGTTAACGCGCAGCTTAGGTCGGTAGTAGGAAAAAAGCGCGCAGTCAGAAGATTGAGAGCACAGGGCGTCATTCCAGCGATAGCCTACGGTCCTGGAGTTGAAAAACCATTGAACTTGACGCTCAAGAAGGCTGATTTTATGAAACTTTTTAAAGAAGTTTCCGAATCAACACCTCTCACACTTGTTGTGAATGACGAGAGCGGAAAAGAAGTATTGAAGCACATGGCATTCATTAAAATGGTACAGTACGACAAAGTAACTGATGAAGTTAAACATATCGACTTTTACATTCCAGAAGCTCACCACAAAATGAAAATCAACGTTCCAGTACACTTCATTGGCAAGGCTATTGGTGTTGAAAAAGGTGGAATACTGGAAGTTGTACACCACGAAGTTGTTGTTGAAGCACTCCCAGACAGAATTCCAGAAGTTATAGAAATCGATGTTGCTAACCTTGGCCTTGGTGAAAGTATAAGAGTAAAAGACGTAAAACTTCCGGAAGGCGTTAAAATTGATATGGAACCAGAAGATGTTCTTGTTACAGTAGTAGTTCCAAGAGGTCTTGAAGTTGAGGAAACAACAGCAACAACAGAAAGTGTAGAACCAGAAGTGCTGAAGAAAGGTAAGAAGGAAGAGGAAGAATAAGAATAAGAGAATTATACCCGAAGATTTTGAAATAAAAAAGACTGTAAAAAGTCCCCCGAATGGGGGACTTTTCTAACAAGGAAAACAAATTTGTGAGAGGTGCAGAAATTAAGATGATAATAATAGGACTTGGAAATCCGGGTGAAAAATACGAGAATACACGTCATAATGTCGGATTCATGGTACTCGATAAATTGTCTAAATCATGGAAAAGGGGACCCAACTATCTATATTCTGATATAAACATCTTTGGCGAAAAAGTAAGACTTGTGAAACCTACAACGTACATGAACTTAAGTGGAGAGGTCTTTAAATATTTACCGCATGATGATATAATTGTGGTGTATGACGACCTTGATCTACCACTTGGGAGGATAAGGATCAGAAAGAATGGTAGTGCTGGTGGACATAACGGTATTAAATCCATAATATCGTTTATTGGTCAAGATTTTCCGAGGATAAGAATAGGAATTGGACCAAAACCACAAGATGTTGATGCAGCTGACTACGTACTCTCAAATTTCAGCCAAGAAGAATTCGAAAAATTGGAAAAAGTTATGGAACTTACGATCGAAGCCATAAAAAGTATAATCTCTGAAGGTATAGATAAGGCTATGAATAAGTATAACTCTGCAACGGTATAGAGGCCAGAAGGTGATAGATGTTATGACTAATGAAAAAGACGTTAAGTGTACAAGGTGTGGAAGTAGAGCACAAATTTCACAGAAGGTATACGTAGATGGTACTTACAAGATAATATCTTACTGCAAGAAGTGTGTAAGTGAAATTTTCTCATTTGAAAGTGAGAAATTCACTCGAGCGGGGATTCAAACGATTGTCTCTCACAAAAAGCTCATGGAAGAATCCCCCGCGAAAAACAAGAAATTCGAATTTTCGTTAGAATTCCTTTATTCAGAGCAACCGAGTACAATCCAGCTAACTATGTTTCCAAGAGATGCTAACTTGTATGGAAAAATTGTATCTGATATAGAAGGCAGAAGGTTGACTTTACTTGAGCATAAATTAAGCAAAGCTATCAGAAAAGAAGATTATGAGAAAGCGAAAAAGCTCAAAAAAATGATAGATGAAATAAACAGAAAATTAAAGCAACAGCCCTGGTGATACTTCCGGGCTGTTGTTTTTAATCATAAAATATAGTTGAGAGCTGATAGAATCATCATTATTGCGACGACAATCCTTATTATTTTCTTTGTTACCATCATATTCAAATAAGAACCTATATATCCTCCAAAGAATGCCCCAATTCCTAAGATTAACCCCGGTAATAATTCAATCTTGCTCTTAAAAGAGAAAATAGCCAATGAGAACACAGTAAAAAGTAATGTTAGGAATATCTTTATTGCGTTAGCTTTCCTTATATCAAACCCCTCTAACATAGTTAGAGCGTATATCAAGAAAAAACCAACACCCGCTTGGATATATCCACCGTATATCCCTATAAGAAAGAATACAAGAAAACTAACAACCCTATTTGATTTAGATTTTCGCCCTTCTTCCCATATTTTCGGAGAAAACAAAACAAAATATGACATGATCAAAAATAGAATACCAACGCTTAATTTGACAACATTCTCTGGTAAACTCAGAACTGTCAAAGTTCCGCATATTGCTCCAAGAACAGTTGGAATTGAAACGAAAATAATATCATTTAGCCTAATCTCTTTTCTTCTAAAAAAACTCCAAGTAGCAGATATATTTTGTAGCAGTATTCCAATTCTATTTGTTCCATTGGCAACTGTTGTAGATAGTCCATAAAATCCTAGTACAGGAAGTGTAAGAAAAGATCCGCCACCTGCTAACACGTTGATGACACCTGCAAACAAGCCAGCGAGAAAAAGCAATAACTCGGCCATCAGTACACCTCCAAAAACTTCTTTAACAGTCGGATAAGATTCCACAAATCTGTTAAACTTATCATCTCAACCTGTGAATGCAAATATCTAACTGGGACGCTTAGCGCTATCATCGGCACACCTTTCTCAACGAACACACTTGCATCGTTTCCACCGCCCGTAGCACCGATTTGAATTGGAATACCGTTATCTTTTGCAATTGAGATCATATACCGAACATATTCAACATCAGAAATTGAGCTGTTGTCAAGAGCTCTAATGACTGGACCTTTACCAAGTTCAATGTGCCTGTTCTGTTTACTACAACATGCAAAAGAATCGACTGCGATTGCCACATCGGGAGAATAATTGGTTGCCAGTGCTTTTGCGCCTCTTAGTCCAACTTCTTCTTGAACGGTCCACGCAAAAACTACTTTTGATTTGTTAGAAAACCCTCTTGAACATTCAACTAACGTGTAACATCCAAATCTATCATCCAAACTCCTCATCGCGATGTAATCATTATTCAAGATAGCATAATGCTTTTTAAATACCGCATAGTCCATCACGTCGATACCTAATTTTAAAACTTCGTCTTTGCTTTTTGCACCAACATCAATTACCTTATCAAAGTTGACTCCGTCCGCTTTCAGATGTGGTGGCACTGCTCCAATCACACCGGGGATCACACCGCCTCTTGTTATAATCTCAACAAACGAGCCTTGAATTGCATCTTCGATAATTCCACCGACATTTCTCACTTCAAGTTTTCCATCTTCTCTTACACTTGTTATATAGAAACCTATCTCGTCCATATGTGCCATAATTAGTATCTCTTTATGATTTTCGGTTCCAAACTTTTCATAGAGTAAATTCCCAATCTTGTCTGTCTTTAACTGGCCGTTTTCTACTCTTAGTAATTTTGAGATCTCGTTTCTAACATTCTCCTCTCTCCCTGATACCCCGGGAACGCTACAAAGTGCGATTAAATCTTCCACATTCACATCTACTGAACTACCTGCTGAAAAGCTTGATAACATAACATCACTCCCCCCAATTCGAAATGAAAACCGCTTCTTATAAATAAAGTATATCATAAAACTTATTCGTAATGCTAAGTTATCCCGGATACAAATAAATTTTTTCTATTGACAAAAATTTTGGTATAGTATAAAATATTTTTGTCAAAAACCAAATAAAATGTGGAGGGATAGTTATGGGTGGTCGTGATGATATTTACAAGTATGAGAAAAGAAACCTTTCACTGATTATTAGCGGGAGGTTTGAATCGTTAATAGGCGCTGCGGCATTAATGGTTGCGATGCCACTGTATATACTTGATAAGACAGGTTCCGGTATGATGATGGGGATATTTACCCTTCTTGGTATTCTCCCCAGACTGATAATAACACCATTTGGTGGCGTTATCGGTGATAGGATAAACAGAAAGCATATAATGGTGATCCTTGATGAACTTCGCGGAATCTTGCTCTTAATAATGTACCTTCTTGCTTTGTCCAATAAACTCTCTATACCGTTGTTGTTATTCTTCAGAGCGGTTCTGTCTTTTTTTGATGGACTATTCGACGGACCAACAGGTGCTATGTTTGGTGATGTTGTTAGGAAAGAAAACTTGAAACGTGCTACATCACTGAATGCAATGGCTAATAGTGTAGCAAACATTATAGGTCCTATAGTAGGTTCAATGCTTTACGGGTATTACGGTTTTGCAAACGTTCTCATTCTCACGGGCTTGTTATACGTTTTCTCTGGAATTACCGAGTTGTTCATAATCTATAATCATTCTAGAAGAGAAGGCAAGTTGAACTTCTTAAAAGATTTAGTTGAAGGGATTAAATTTGTCAAGGATAATAATGGATTGAGATTTCTCTTTACGTTCGCAATTGTCATAAACTTTTTAATGTCTTCGCTTTTCAGTGTTGTCTGGCCATATTTATTAAGAACCGTTTGGAAATTTTCGTCTAACCAATTCGGTTCGTTCCAGGTTTTTGGAACGCTTGGAGCATTGGTTGGAAACATTGCCATAATGTTTTTCCTTCATAAATTTAGTTCAAAACTTCTGATTTCCTCTGGATTACTCATTCAACAAACAACAACGTTAATTTTCTCGTTTATGATAATGCCATTTTTCGGGT
Source organism: Fervidobacterium gondwanense DSM 13020 (assembly GCF_900143265.1). Classification (NCBI taxonomy): domain Bacteria; kingdom Thermotogati; phylum Thermotogota; class Thermotogae; order Thermotogales; family Fervidobacteriaceae; genus Fervidobacterium; species Fervidobacterium gondwanense. The sequence goes on from NZ_FRDJ01000002.1 coordinate 183,475, forward strand.
TTAACAATCCTCAGCTGTATATCATAAATTCCATAGGCGTCTTCATCTTCAGCTTCTTTAACGTACTTGTTAACATCCCAATAAACGCAAATCTGCAGTTGTTGGTTCCATCTGAGCTGCGTTCACGAGTTTTCTCGGTCCTGTCTTTCCTCGCAACTGGTAGTGTACCGATATCTTCCATGTTATACGGCTACTTAATAGATAGAATCAGTCCATTTTGGCTCTTTCTTGGTGTGAATATTATATCTACTGTTGTTGTTGTAATATTCTTACTCACAGCACCGAAAGAAGCTTATGAACCCGTTCCGCATGATTCAACAGCTGTTGTTTAATAAAAATATGTTATAATACTAAGTGAATTTACTGAAGCTAAAGGAGTGGTCGTTATCTCTGACTTTGTGCGTGGAGTGGTACTTAGTTCACTTGCTGGAATTACAACAGTTGTAGGGGCTATTCCTTTGCTAGTTTTTCATAAGCATTTTGGCGAAAAATTGATAGATGCACTATTAGGTATGGCTGCCGGAATAATGCTGGCTGCCAGTGCTTTTAGTCTAGCCGGTCCGGCGTTAGAAATTGGCGGAGGCATTAGATTCTCTGTTGGTTTCCTGCTTGGAGCATTATTAGTTGACCTTTTCGACAAATTTTCACCGCACGAACATTTTCTCAAAGGCCATGAAGGAGCTGAACTAAGAAGGTTGGCAAAAATATGGCTTTTTGTAATAGCCATAACTATTCATAATTTTCCAGAAGGAATGGCTGTTGGGATTAGTGGCTACACTCCCGAAGCGATAGACGTGGCCATTGCGATAGGTGCTCAGAATATTCCAGAAGGTGCAGCAACGATGGTTGCTTTGATGAACGCTGGGTATTCTGTAAGAACGTCGCTTCTTGTTACGCTTCTTACTGGTATTGTCGAAGTAATTGGTGGTATTTTCGGCGCTGGTTTGATATTGATAAGCCAAAAGCTTTTACCATACATGCTTGCCTTCGCCGCAGGTGCTATGGTTTTCGTTGTTAGCGATGAGGTCATACCAGAAACTCATTTGAGGGGCAATGAAAGGCTCTCGACATACTTTTTGATATTCGGTTTTTTAGTAATGTCTGTTCTTGATGTTTTATTAGGATAGAGTCGTTTATTAAAAAGTTGGGGAATTTTCCTTAGGCAGGAACATATAGCTCGCTCTGTCTTTTCCTGTTCGTTTTGATATGTACAACATCTCATCAGCAGCCTTTAGAACCTCTGTTGGGGATGAGTAGTATTCTGAGCTAACTACGCCACATGAAACAGTACAATTTCCATGCGAAAATTTTGTGCTGCGGACCGTGTCTAAGATGTCGTCAATCAATCGAACCACACTATCCGAATCTACTTTTGGTAGAACAGCACAGAATTCTTCCCCACCATACCTTCCAACGATACCATTCCCCTGAATCTTTTCTTTCAATATTTTACCTATTATTTTAAGTACCTCATCACCAACAATGTGACCAAACGTGTCGTTCACTCTCTTAAAATTGTCCACATCAAACATGGCGACATAGTATACAAAATTGGACCTTTTGGAAAGCTCGTGAGTCTCTTCTAAAAACCTAAGTAGTTCCTTCTTGTTGAACAATCCCGTTAGCCCGTCTATCGTTGATGCTACTCTTAATTCTCTAAAAAGATTCATTGTATTAAAAAGCAGTGCAAGACTTTCGTATGCTTCTGTTACTATCTTTGTAAGTGCTCTTGAGTCTGATGCTTTTGAAAATGAGATCAGCCCTATTTCGTTTTCATCATACTTTATTGGGAATGTTATAGCGTTATTTATTTTTAGTTCCTGACCATATCCACCTATGTATGACCAATCAGATGGCTGAATTGGCTTTTCAAAGTTTTTCACTAACTCATCGTGTAACGTCTTACGTGTTGTCTGAAACCCAAAATTATATATGCGTCCTTCGACGGGCGACAACAAAAGAACAGCAGAGGCAGAAAACTGAGCAAAGTTTTCAAACAAATTAACAAGTTTTCTAACCACATAAACTTCATCGCGTGCGAATTGAATTAAGGATAATATTTCTCTGTTCAAAACTTCGGATCTCATTTTCTGTTCTAAAACATCATATATGCTGCTTACGTAGAACTTTTCAGTACCTTTGTTTGCACAAAAGTTCATTTCTATGAAAGTTTCAATCTCTTTTTCGAGCTCATCCTTAGGAAGTAATTTTGAAAGAAATTTGTTGGCACCACTGTGTTCAGCCCAAAATTGATTGATTATATCATCAGAACCTGTTAGAACAACGATTCCTGCGTCTTTGAACGCAGGAATCGACCTAAGGTAAAGGCACATCTGTAATCCTGAAATACCAGGCATATTGTAATCAGTAATTATAATATCCGGAAAGTTTTTCAGTGCGAGCTCTATACCTTGCATAGCGTTTTCCGCAGTATATACCGCTTCGATTTGAAATTTTTCAAGAATGCTCTGCAAGACCAATCGCCAAAACTTACTGTCATCGACCACAAGAACTTTCTTACCCACTTAATATCCTCCCATGCATTGTCTATTAAGGTTGGAATTCAGCAATATTATACAACATTTTTCTCTTTTTCAACAACCATGTTTTCGAATCTTTTCAAACCGAGGTATGATATGTCGGTATGAAGTGTCTTACCAAACACTAGTAGCTCGGCAAGAGCCTCGCCAACTGCCGGTGCAACCATGAATCCGTGTCCAGAGTATCCTACAGCATAGTAATAACCTTTGACTTTCTCACTTTCACCGATTATTGGCTGTGCATCCGGGGACATGTTATACATTCCACTCCAATGTCTAATCAATCTAACGTTCTTTAGAAACGGGAAAATTCTTATCATTTTGCTGGTAAGTTCTTTCTCGAATTTGAATGTCACGTTGTAGTTTATGCCAGGTTTCTCATCTTTATCTCCTTGACCGAGTATGAATTGCCCATGTTGTGTCTGTCTCATGTAGAAATTGCCTGAAAAACTTATAGCCATCATTGGAAAGAAATTTTCAAGAGGTTCAGTAACCATTATCTGATGTCTGTAACTTTCCGTAGGAAGTTCAACACCAACCAGTTCAGATATTTCTCTCGACCAGGGACCCGAAGCGTTAACAACCACATCGCAAGAGAAATAACCCCTCGAAGTATTTATTCCTACCACCCGATCGTTTATAACATCTATATCTGTTACTTCTGTGTGTGTAAATATCGCACCTCCCATTTTTCTAATCGCTTGAGCATATCCAATTACTGCCTTGTGCGGATTTGCATGTCCATCTGTTTGGCAAAACGTTGCCAGCTTTAATCCCTCAATATTTATATAAGGATACCTCTTGCTCACTTCGCTTGGTGAGAGAATCTCAACATTCAGTCCTTCTTCTCTTTGCATCAAAACGTTGCGTTCGAATTGTGCAGCTTCATTCTCAGTATACGAAAGTACCAAATAACCACCTTGTGTATACTCAATATCCATCCCTACATCCTCTTTGAATCTTTCAAATAACTTAACACTCCTCATTGCGAGTCTTACATTTGGTCTTGTTGACCATTGTTGCCTAATACCACCTGCACACCTTCCTGTTGAACCTGAAGAAAGGTACGATTTCTCAAATATAGCAACTGAAGTCTTACCCAATTTACACAGAAAATACCCAAGAGCTGTTCCCGTTATTCCTCCGCCTATAATACACACATCATATTTTTTGTTACTCATTTTTGCCCACCTCCGACGAAAAATCATCTCTTGAATTATTACCAGCATTAGCTATAGCCTCAAATGGGATAGGCATTGTAGGTGGGCGATATGCGCCAAGTTGGATGTCAGAAATATTCATACCAGTCTTTTGGGAAAGGATTTGTAACGTAAGTGTTCGACAGGTCTTTCCTCCACACGGTCCCATTCCGATTCTTAATACACGTCTTAACTCCTCGTAATCCGTTACCCCCATATCGATTACTTGTTCAATATCCTTCCTTGTTATTTCTTCACATCTACAGACGAATTCTTCTGACTCTTTTACAAATTGGAAACTTCGAACTGCGTATTCAAGTCCTTTCGGCACTTCTAAAAAGATGATATGTGTTTTTCCTTTGTTGTTTACAGTCACGTTCTGAACTCTTCCTTGTGAAATGACTCTTCCTTCCTTGTCAAGCAAATCTACAACTTGATTTTTTTCTGGCATAGGTAGTAATTCGTATGGTATACCAATAATTGATGAGTTTTCCTTTTCCTGAATCAAGAATATTGCAAGCCCTGGACATTTCATAACACAGATGCCGCATCCTATGCATTTATCGTAGTCTATTTGTGGAATTCCGTTTATGTTCCCTCCAACGTTTATTGCACCGGTTGGACAAGATGTTTCACATGGGTTACACGGTATCGCCTCGGGACATTCTATAATCGCTCTCAATTTTCCAGCGGGTCCAATGTCCTCTTGAATTTCTTCCCTGTAACCACCCGATGGAAAGGTTATACCCATCCTTTTCAGACCTTCTCGTACTTTACTTGAAAATGGGCCTCTTCGAAATTCAACAAGTTCCTCTTTAAAATGATTTATCTTCTGACTTAAGTCTTTGCCTGTCAATTTCTGAGCGATATTATACCCTGCGATGTATCCCTCTATCATTGCAGTTGTTGCTTCTTCTATACCAGACAGATCACCAGCTACATAGACATTATCCATCGTTGTTTTCATGTCTTCATCTCGAACAGGTACATAACCTCCGAGTTCAGGAACGTATGAAAGTTTTGCACCTGTCTGTGCTACAAGTTCGACGTTGGGTTGAAGTCCAACAGCAAGGCATATTGCGTCAACAATATACTCCATTTCTGTTCCAATTATAGGCTTGAACTTTTCGTCAACTTGTGAGACAACTGCGCCTCGAACCTTATCATTTCCGACAGCCTCAATTATAGTATGCCTAAGAAGAATTGGTATTCCGAGTCTCTTCACTTTGTTTGCATGAACTGCGTAACCGCCGACTCGTGATGAAGCTTCCACAATTGCCTTCACTGTTGCACCAGCTTGAGCTAATTGATATGCAACTATAAGTCCGATATTTCCTGCGCCAACGATCAAGAATGATTGCCCTGGCAGAACTTTATACTGGTTCATCAATGTTTGAACAGCCCCTGCGCCATATACACCCGGAAGTGTGTTGTTTTTGAACAGCAGAAATTTTTCAGTTGCGCCAGTTGCTATCAATAAATAGTCTGCTGTATACTCATAAATGATGTTGTTCAATCTATCATACAAAACGATAACATCTTCATATATACCTGTAACTGTTGTTTGCTGCATTATTTCTACGCCGAGACTTCGCACTTTGTTCGTCAAGATTTTTCCTATCTCAAATCCTCGTGTTGATGCATAGAACCCCTCATGGCCAAAGAATTTATGAGTTTGCTTTGGTAACTGTCCACCGGGTTCTAATCCTTCATCAACTATCAGAACTTCCTTACCATTTCCAAGTGTTTCTGCAATAGCAATTGCTCCGGTCATTCCAGCAGGTCCTGAACCTACAATCAATGCTTTGACATGTTTTACCATTTTGGTTTCCCCCTTCCGACCTGCCGATTAACCTTCATTCCTTCCCTTACTGGTGTTATACAGGCCCTAACATTTGGAATGCCATCGACCTCTACCAAGCATGCTGAGCATTTACCAATTGCACAGAAAAAGCCTCTTGGATGACCATGCTCAGTGAATCCAAAAATATCAATCCCGTTTGCTATAAGTGCACTTGCGACAGTATCGGTTGTAAAGGCTTTAATCGGAGTGTTTTCAAAAAAGAACGTTACAAAACGTTCCTCGCCTCCTTTAATGATCTCAATCACAGGATGTGTTTTAACTCTCATTTGCAGCTGTTTCCCCCTTCCCCAGAAATACTGTATGGTGTTCAATAATAATTATAGAATATTGGCTCTGTTGAACCAAAACACGAAATTTGTTCGTTATCCAAAGCAATTTACCAGTACGGTTCAATACTTATGTTTTACTTTTCTTTATGTTATAATGTTCGTGTAAACAGGATTATAGATAAAATCCTTTAAAGAGGTGATATCTTTATGTACAAAGCGAAGGCGATTCTTAAGAAAGATATAAAAAGAAGAGTCTTATCTGGACATCCTTGGATATATGACAACGAGATCGAACGTATTGAGGGCGATTTCGACGATGGAGATGTCGTCGGTATATACACATTTGCAAATCAGTTCCTTGGAATTGGATATATAAACACGAAATCCAAGATAACAATTAGGATACTTTCAAGAAAACCTATGGAAATTGATCAAGAATTTGTCAAAGATAAAATTTTAGAGGCAATAAAAAACAGGTATAACCTCGCCAAAGAAAATGCGTTTCGTGTGGTCTTTGGCGAAGCTGACGGACTACCCGGATTAATCGTTGATAAGTTTGGGGAATATCTCTCTGTGCAGTTCAACACGCTTGGTATTAACAAACTTAGAAGCTATATTCTACAAACACTCGTTGAGATATTTAACCCTCTCGGAATTTTCGAGAGAACCGAGGGGAGTGCTGTAAGAAAAGAAGGACTCGAAGAGTTTAGCGGTTGGATTTACGGTTCAGGTCCTGAATTAATCCCTTTTGAAATTAACGATATCAAATTCCTCGCCGATACGAAGGGACAAAAGACAGGAGCATTCTTAGACCAAAGAGAAAATGCCAAGAAGCTTATGGAATTCGCAGAAGGAAAAAACTGTTTAGATTGTTTTTCATATACCGGCAACTTTGGAATGCATCTTCTCAAGGGTGGGGCCAAACATGTAACTTTTGTTGATTACTCAGAACGTGCCATTGATGTAGCAAAAGAGATAGCTAAAATGAACGGATTCGAAAACTGCGAATTTATCGTGGCAAATGTTTTTGATTTTCTTAAAAACCAGTATGAGAGTGCGAAAAAATATGACATCATAGTCTTAGATCCACCATCATTTGCAAAAAGCGCAACAAGTAGAGATGCAGCTTTCAAGGGATATAAGGAAATAAACTACAGAAGTATGAAGTTGATAAAAGATGGTGGTATATTAGCAACAGCTTCATGTACCCAGGTTGTTTCTCAGAGTGAATTTGAATCTATATTAGTCGATTCAGCTATCGATGCGAAAGTTATTTTGAGACTTTTGCACAGAGGTGGGCAACCAATTGACCATCCTCAGATTTACAATATCTTAGAAACGATGTATCTCAAATTTTTGATTCTGCAAGTTTCACTTCTTAACAAATAAGAGTTCTTGATATGGTATAATGAATTCTGAACCATGATATCAATAGAAAACAGGGGGTAATAGTGGTGTTTGTTAAGGGTGATTTGAGTTTTAAAAATGCAAGAGGCTTCGCTTACTTAATTTTCTTTACATATCTTTTCTTCCTATCTTTTTCTAACGTGTTTGCTGGTGCGCTTTTAGTCTCTGGGAATGGGATATATGATGAATCAGGAAACTTAATAAAGAGTTTGACAGTGAATGATTTGTTGTTTGATGGCACAGAGTATTATTATATACAAACCGATGGCATCTATACATTAGATGGGAAGACAAAGATAGATATTAAGAATGCTCAAAGAGTTGGGTTAAACTATGTTTTGGCAAATCTAAAGGTCTACAAGATTTCGAAAGGAAATGCGACAACTATAGGAACAGTTTCATCGAAAATGAAAAGCATCTACGTTCAAGACGATTACATAATTGGTATCGAGGGAAATCAGATAGTTTGCTATTTCCAAGACAAAATAGTCTGGTCTATATCAACTTCCGCTTCTTCTATCAAGGTGAGTGGTTCTTATTTAGCTGTCTTTGATTCACAAACTCAGCTTTTTAATATTTCAAATCCAAAGTACATAAAATTGGAAAGGGTATATCCTAAGTTCAAAGATTATGTGTTCTTTGATATCTATCACGTCTTTGCAGATGATTCCAAGATTTATTTCTACCGCGGCAACGCACGACTTAGCACAACTTTTCCCTACAAAGGAGCATTACTGACAGATGGAACGTTCCTGTACTCAGGAACGTTGGTGATTTCGTCAGAGTTAACGCAAAAGGAATTGAAATTCTCAGTCAAATCCTTAGTGCCAGTTCCTTCGAGTTCAGAAACTGATGAAGGAGAAAAACAAATAGTTCAAATTCCGAGTACACAGCAAACTACTATACAGACTACACCACAAACCACGACCAATAAAGAGACTGAAACATCTGAAAAAAATTATCCATCTCAAGAAAAGCCTTCAGAACCTGAACCAACGATTGTTAAACCAACAGTAACACAACCAGTTCAGAAAACCCCGAAGCTCTATGAGCTCGTGTGGAAGGTAGTGCTAAGCGATGATGTCTTTGGAAAGCCTGCCGTTAAGGATAACGTTGCCTATGTACCTACTTTGAAAGGAAATCTCTTATCAATATCGAACGGAAAGATAAATTGGACTTACAAGGCATCTTTTGTAGTCGTTGGGCATGTAACGGTTGGAGAACATATATATCTTGCCTCATGGGATGACAACATTTACGCTGTTGACGAAAAGGGAAGTTTAAAGTGGAAATTAGCGCTTGATGGCGATATTTCACAAGGACCCGCATGGGATGGGTATTATTTGTATGTTGTTACGGATAATGGCACAGTCTATGTTTTAAAAGACAATATAAGAAATGCTTCCATAGTTTCATCATATAGAACAGCTTCATACCCAGTAGTTCCACCGTCTGTGTCACTGTCAGGAAAAATATTTGTAGTAGATGGTGTAGGTAACTTATGGCGAGATAAATCTGTTCAATCTTTTGTAGGGAAAGTAAAGAATCTGCCGGTAGTTTCTGAAACTCCGTATATCAGCCAGCAACTCGGATTCACCCTATATGATGATATGGGCGTTAGTTACGAATTTGTTCCTATGGTAAAAGAAACACAGATTCTCAGAGGAAAATCAGTATTCATGACCATAAACGAAGAGGTAACAGATGCGGTCGTAAGTAAAGAAAAGCTTTACATAATGACTTCATCTGGCAAGTTGCTTATTATAGACAAAAGTACAAAAAAGACCCTCTTTTCTGATACAGTTCCTAACGGCAAGTACATAAGTCTGAGCAATGGGTATCTTTACGCATTCGGAAAAGAAGTAAGAAGCTACTATGTTAACGATACACCTGCCGGTTTCTGGAACAGTTTATTTGCAAATCCATTGAACTGGAATTCTGGAGTTAAATAATGTGGGTGAGACTTTGAGATTCCTCGGCGAGTTTTCTTATTATGCTGTGGCTGTACCAGTTTATAGAGATAGTTTTCTGTTCGAAGTAAGGGCAGAAAATATATCTCAACCACTTGAGGTATCTTTCCCAGGAGGAAGAATAGAAGAATACGAAACACCAAAAGATGCCGCTTTGAGAGAACTAAGAGAAGAACTTGGTATCACGAATTGTAAACTAATACGTGACTTAGAGCCTTTAATAACACCTTTTAATACTGTTATATTTCCATTTTTGGTCTCATTAGAAATTGATGAATTAAAAATCAATCATGAAGAAGTCAAGGAGACTTTTTTTGCACCTATCGACAATTTTGGAGAACCATATGCTGTAGGTTATGTAGATGTGGATTTGAGACCAAGAGAAGATTTTCCATTTTCTCTTATACTTTATGGTGAAGATTATCCTTGGAAGAAAGGGATTTATAAGGTACTTTTTTATAAATACAATAATTATGTAATATGGGGGCTTACAGCACGTATAGCTCAAAGAGCTTACGAAGTCTTGAGAAAATCTGAAATTTGATTCTTCGGGGGGATAGGGGTATGTATTTTAGCACCAAGTCGGCGGTGATAGTTGGTATAAGCCCTTTGCTCGTGACAGTCGAGGTTGATATAAATTCAAGGAGTGTCAAGCGAGATATAAACATAGTTGGATTGCCAGATGCAGCGGTTAAAGAGAGTAAGCAAAGAATTCTCAGCGCGTTTAAAAACTCGAACATCTTGATTCCTGATGGATTAATAACTGTTAATCTTGCGCCAAGCGATGTCAAAAAAGAGGGAACCTACCTTGATTTAGCAATCGCTTTAGCGATACTTGGTGCGAATAAATATATTCCTACGCTCGATATGATTGTTCTTGGAGAACTTGGACTTGAGGGAAATATCAGAAAAGTTAAAGGCGTCCTTCCTATTCTGTTAGAATTCAGCCAGCCTGACACAACATTCATAATACCTTATGACAACATTCCTGAAGCATCAGCAACAAAAAGTAAGTTTCTTGCGTTTAAAAACTTATACGATACTGTCGTTTCACTCCGCAATGGGAATTACCAGCCTCCGCAGCACTCCATTCCAAGTATTGAGAAATCACAATCTGAAGTCGATTTTTCAGACATAAGGGGCCACATAATGCCAAAGAGAGCACTTGAAGTGGCGGCAGCTGGTGGGCATAATGTCTTGATGGTTGGACCTCCGGGAACTGGCAAAACTATGTTTGCAAGAAGATTTTCAACAATATTACCCCCGCTAAGTGAACAAGAAAAGATAGAAATATCGAAGATTTACAGTGCAGTGGGTTTACTCGATTCCAAACTAATTGAAGAACGTCCTTTTAGAAGCCCACACCACACCTCTAGCGCAGTAGCCATAATTGGTGGTGGAACAAACGTTAAACCTGGGGAAGTAACGTTAGCTCACAACGGGGTACTTTTTTTGGATGAACTACCAGAATTTCGCAGGGATGTCTTAGAAGCACTTAGAGAACCTCTTGAAGATGGTGTTGTTACAGTTTCAAGATCAAAAGCAACTCACGTTTTTCCAGCCAGTTTTCAGTTCATCGCCGCTATGAACCCTTGTCCCTGTGGTCATTATGGTGACAAAGAAGTAGCTTGTAAGTGTTCTCCATACGAAATCAGAAGATATTGGAAAAACATATCAGGTCCTATTCTTGATAGAATAGATATACAAATTCAAATACCGCGAATAACATTTGAAGAAATGCGAGGTAAAACAAATATTGCTGCAGAATCAAGTGAAACTATACGGGAACGTGTTATTAAGGCACGCGAAATTCAAAACACAAGGTATAAGGATGAAAGAATAAAGCTTAACGCAAAGCTAACCCATAAAATGGTTGAAAAGTACATAATCCTCGAAGAAAACGCCGAAGAATTTCTGAAAGAATATTCCAAGAAATTTAGATTGTCTGGAAGAGCGATAGATAAGATACTTAAAGTCGCGCGAACGATTGCTGATCTTAACAACAGTGAACGGATTGATAAATTAGCTATAAGTGAAGCTGTGCAATATCGACTCAACAATATGGAATTAGAGTTTATATTATAAGACAAAGGGGGATTTTGAATGTCAAAAGTTGAAGAACTTAAAACATACTATCGCAAAGCCGAGATGTTTGAAAGTGCCGTTTCACTCATGTACTGGGATATGAGAACTTACATGCCACCTGATGCCGCACAATATCGTGCCAAAGCTTTCTCAGATATAAGTACATACGTGTTTAAACTTCTCATATCTGATGAATTAGAAAAACTTCTTGAAGAATCGGTGCCGAGCAATGATATTGAAGAGAAGATAATAAAGTTAGGTAAGAAAGAATATTATAGATATAAAAAGATACCGCCTGAGATGTTTGAAGAAATGATGCAACTAAGTACACTCTTAGAACACAGATGGGAAACAGAAAAGTTTACAGGCAATTACCAAGAACTCTATCCACTCTTTCAAAAATTGGTAGATTTGAACAAGAAATATGCAGAACTTCTTGGATATGAGACAGAACCATATGATGCGCTACTTGATCTTTACGAACCAGGAGTAAAAGCGAAAGAAATAGAAAAAGTATTTTCTGAAATAAAGATCTTTATCCAAGATGTTCTGAAGAAAATAGAATCTGCCGAGAAATTCGAAGATCCGTTCAACAGAACATTTGAAATAGAAAAACAAAAAGTGTTCAACCATTGGTTGTTGCAATACTTAGGATACGATTTTAAAAAGGGACGTCTCGATGTCTCAACTCATCCATTTACCAATCCCGTTGGGCTTAACGACGTTAGAATAACAACCAGGTACTTTGAAGAGGACATAAAAAACTCAATATACTCTACGATACACGAATTTGGTCATGCACTTTATTCACTTTCGATTCCTGAAGAGTTCTATGGATTGCCAATTGGCGCAAGTGCATCTTACGGTTTTGACGAAAGTCAATCACGATTTTGGGAAAACATAGTCGGTAGGAGTCTATCATTCTGGAAAAGTGTTTATGATAAATTCACTGAAATATTCCCGGAAATGAAGACATATACACCTGAAGACTTGTGGAGAGGTGCAAATAACGTTAGAAGATCCTATATTAGAACGGAAGCCGATGAAGTAACCTACAATCTGCACATAATACTCAGGTTCGAAATTGAGAGGGACCTAATAAATGGTAAAATCTTTGCAAAGGACATTCCAGAAATATGGAATGAGAGATTTGAAAATTACTTTGGTTTGAAAGTGCCAAGCAACACATTCGGATGTATGCAAGATCCACACTGGTTTGGCGGTTCGTTTGGATATTTCCCAACTTATGCACTCGGAAACTTCTATTCAGCGCAGATTTACGAAAAAATGAAGGAAGAAATAGAGTTTGAAAGTGTCGTGGAAGAAGGTAGATTTGATGTCATAGCCAAATTTTTGAAGGAAAGTGTCCATTCGAAGGGTAGGCTATACGAACCAATGGAATTAATCCATATTGTTACTGGTAAGCCCTTTAGCGCGTCTCCTTTCATTGATTATATAGGAGACAAGTATTCAAAGATCTATAATATTCAAATTTAGCGCTTCTAAAATTCCTTTGTCGAACAAAATCAAAAAAGCTCGGTAAATGCCGAGCTTTTTTATTAAAAACAAAATTACTTGACAACTATAAATAGACTTAGTATAATCTAAGTAGTAAGTGATATAAATCACTTGAAAAATGCAGAAAAGAACTATGGGAGGTTGAATTGTATGAAAGTAATCGTGATAGGATGCACACATGCAGGAACTGCTTTTATTACGACAGCAAAGAAACTGTACGGTGATAATGTGAAAATAACCACATATGAAAGGAATGACACGGTGTCGTTTCTTTCATGTGGAATTGCTCTCCACATTGGTGGTGTTGTTAAAGATCCAATGAAGCTCTTTTACTCATCTCCAAAAACACTCTCCGATTTAGGAGCAGAGATGAAAATGAGACATGAGGTTTTCGGTGTTAATTTTGATGAAAAGTATGTAATAGCAAAGAATTTAGAGACTGGCGAAACGTTCAAAGACCATTTTGACAAACTAGTTATCACTTCAGGCTCATGGCCAATTGTTCCTGATGTACCTGGAAAAGATTTACAAGGCATACTTCTTTCGAAGAACTTTTACCATGCAAAGGATATAGCCAATAACTCAAAGAACGCTCAGAAGATAGTTGTTATAGGTGCTGGCTATATAGGCGTTGAACTGGCTGAAGCTTTTAAACATAGAGGAAAGGAAGTAGTACTTATCGATATTGCAGACAGAATTCTGTCAAGATATTTGGACAAGGAATTCACTGAACTTCTTGAGAATGAAATGACAGAAAATGGTGTAAAACTTGCCTTGGGTGAAACCGTCGTGAGATTCGAAGGAGAAAATGGTTGTGTAAAGAAGGTAGTAACGAATAAATCAGTCTATGAAGCTGACATGGTAGTTTTAGCAACAGGATTCAGACCGAATACGGATATTTTTAGAGATAAACTCAAAACTCTGCCCGGTGGCGCTTTGATTGTTGATGAATATTTACACACCTCTAACCAAGATGCCTATGCTGCGGGCGACAGTGCAGCAGTATGGTACAATCCTACAGACTCTTACGAGTATATTCCATTAGCAACGAATGCCGTTAGGATGGGAACAATCATAGCGTATAACCTATTTGAGGACAGGATAAGATATCCTGGAACTCAAGGTACATCAGGTGTTAAAGTGTTCTCTTACAACGTAGCGACATCTGGTATAAACGAGTTGCTCGCCCAGCAAAAAGGGATTGACTATGACGTCATATATGCAATTGAAAACAACAGACCAGAATTCATGCCTGACTATGAACCGGTTTACGTAAAATTAGTTTATAGAAAAGATGATGGAACCATTGTCGGAGGTCAAGTTATGTCAAGGGCGGACGTAACTGAGAGTGCGAATACACTTTCTGTCGCTATTCAAAATAAATACAAAATAAAGGACTTAGCTTTTGCCGATTTCTTCTTCCAGCCGTACTTCAATAAACCATGGAATTTCCTTAATACCGTTGCCCTTAAGGCTTTAGAAAAGATGGATAAATCAAATAAGTAATTTATAGTATCTTCTTCAAAACAGACCAGCCACTGCGAAATATAGCGTTTGTGGCTGGTTTTTCATTTTAAAAAGATCACATCTGATGATAACAAATTCTGAATAGGTGTTGTATAATAAATTTGCAGTGCGAACAATTATTAAGGGGGGATTTTATGGAATTAAGAGATGTTATACTTCAGAGGCGAAGCATTAGGCAATACAAAAATGAGACTGTTCCATACGAAAAATTGCAGGAAATAGCCAAATACGCATTGCTTGCACCAAGCGGAAGAAATCAGAAACCAGTTGATATAGTTATTGTAACGGACAAGCACGTAATAGAGAAGATCAAGAAGTCAAGAGAAGGTGCGTTTTCTTTCCTTTCGACAGCACCTGCCTGTTTTGTAATTGTTGCAGATGAGTCAAGCTCTACATGGATTTCCGATGCTTCTATCGTCGCTTCGTACGTACAACTTTTAGCTGTTGATTATGGCCTTTCAAGCTGTTGGGGACATGCCCATGAGAGGTACTATAATAATCTCTCCGTGGAGGCGGAAATCAAGAATATATTACATGTTCCCAGTAACTACCGTGTACTCTGTGTAATCGGTATCGGATATGCCGACGAAGAGAAACCATATCATTCATTACAAGAAGTAGACAATCGAAAGATGCACACAAATCAGTGGTAATTCAATGTATTTTCTAATCTTTTGGAGGTGGAGAAGTTGAAAAAGAACAACATTAAAACGAACAAAGAAAGCGTGGTAAAGCTCTCTATACTTGTTGAAGTTGCACATCCCGTTGTTAGAATGCCAGTTGTTGATGGTGATGGAAGAGTATATTACTTTCCTGGAGTTGGTGGTATAACTTACAACTTTGGTCTTGGCGATAATGCATTCAAGATGCATGGAGATCATATTGAGCCAGATGTCAGTGCGAAGAACAAGGACAAAGATATTAATCCAACATGCATGGCATTAGCCTGCATCGGTAACAAAGCCACTGTAGTATCTGGTGATGGAAAAGGAATGGAAGGGTATGTTATAGGCAAACATGGTGGGATCGATCACGTCCTGATTTGGGTTCCGGATAAAGAAAAATTGGCTATTGGAGATAAAATCCAAATCAAAGCCTGGGGACAAGGATTGGAACTCGTTGACTTTCCTGAGATAAAGGTTCTAAACATAGACCCAGAGCTATTTGAAAAGATACCAATAAAAGTTCAGAAGAAAAAGCTTCATGTACCAGTAACAGCGATCGTTCCTTCACATCTCACAGGCTCTGGAATCGGTGCAGGTAATCCAGCAGCAACGGATTACGACATGAATACCTTGGACAAAGAGGAAATAAGGAAATACAAACTTGATGAAGTGAGAATCGGGGACCTCGTCGCTATATCTGATCATTACAACGGCTATGGTGCGGGTGGCTACAAAGGAGGCGCAGTTTCAATAGGTATAGTTGTCCATTCCGATTGCTTCAAAACTGGTCACGGACCTGGGATGGTTATAATTATGACGTCCAAAGAAGGTAACATAGTACCAGTTATCGACAAAGAAAGCAATATAAAAAACTATTTGGGAATTTAAACTGCTCAACATTTGATGAATTTCATAAACTAACCTGACCAGGCTTTTAAATTAGCCTGGTCAATTTTTTTATTAAGAAAATTAAAGAAATCAAGAGCATTTAGGCAAAATGAGAATTTATTTAACCTCTTTTGCTATTACGTGCGATATTTGTCACTAATCATTTATAGTTTTTACCAGGCTATGAGTGGTATAATGTGAAAGCTGATTCACTAAAAACATAACGAGTGATTCATCGTTAATCATACTTATGAAGCACACAACAATTGCTTTGGGAGGTAGGTTGTATGAAGTATGCAAAGATTATTTCTTCAGGAATGTATGTTCCACAAAAAGTTATGAGTAACGCAGAATTTGAAAAGAAAACATTATTTACCATCGATCCATATTTTTCGGAAGTGATAGGCATCAATCACAGACATGTCTCTGAAGATTGGGAAACACCAACATATATGGCAGCTGAAGCGGCAAAAAAAGCTTTACAAAGGATAGGAATGAACCCTGAGGAAATAGATTTAATCATTGTTGGAACTGATACTCCAGAGTCCGTTTCACCACCAGATGCTCCTCGCGTTCAGTACTTGATAGGTGCACACAAAGCAGAACCACTCGCTTTTAATGTTAATGCTTCCTGTGCTAACGGAGCCTTGATGCTCGATATAGCTGCAAGGTACATTGCAATGGGTGATTACAAGAACGTTCTTGTTATCGGTACTTATGCAATGACAAAATTTCTCAGCTGGAAGTACTCTTGGGAAGCGCTCTTCAGTGACGGTGCAGGTGCGTTGATACTTACCGCATCTGATGAACCTGGCTTTATCGGTAGCGTTTCCAGGGCAGACGGTAGCTGGTGGCAGAACTGGGGTATCTACATGGGAGCAGGAACGATGAATCTTGAAGGTTTTGAAAGAGGCCTTCATAAATTGGATTTGAGAGCTGCATATCCAGCAACTGTGAACGAAGAAGGCTGGCCTATGCTTATTAACAAACTCATGGAAAAATACAATTTAACAAAAGAAGAAATTGGAATGATTTTCTTCACACAAGTTAGAAAGAAGACTATAGAAAAGGTCATGGACATACTTGGACTTCCCATTGAAAAAACTCATATGATAATGCATAAGTACGGCTATACAGGTTCAGCTTGCGTATACATGGCATATGATGATGCACTCGACGAAGGTAAATTGAATAACCTTGAAGGGAAAGTTATAATTTTCTTAACTTCGGGAGTAGGATTCCAGCAGGTTGCTACAGCGTTTAGAGTGTGAGAGAGTATAGAATTTTCAGTGGAAATCTGGGAGGTAAGAATTTGCCAAGGCAGAAGAGAATTCCGCAAAGAACAGATGGAATAGAATCGAAGGAACGATTGAAATCTGCAGCAGTGAAACTATTCAGCAAGAATAATTTTGCAAATGTATCCATTTCCCAGATCTCAAAGAAGTCAGGACTAAGCAGTGCTGCGTTCTACCAATATTACCTTAGTAAAGACGAAATTTTCAGAGAAATTGCAGATGAATTTTTTTCTGGATTAAGGCAGTTTCTGACAGGAACAAGTCTTTCTGAAGTAGGGTTGAGCTATATAAGGTATTGCAATAATAATAAACATTTTGTGAAAGCAATGCATTTAAATGAATACCACTTCGAATGGATTAGAAACAATCTTGAAGAAATACTCTACAGTGTGTCAAAAAAATTCGAATTGTCTGAAGTTGGACATTTCTATTTCTGGTCACCACTGAGATTTGCTGTGAATTTTGGCGACTTGCTTGATGTAGAGATTCAGCCAGATATTTTTGTAAAAATAGTTCTGAAGGGTATAAATTACAAAGTTTTTAAAGGTAACGTTAGGCAGTTGCCTGATGATATTTTTAACTTTCAGCCGGTCAAACATTTGCTTTCAGGTGATGAGAAACGTGAAATTATACTTGCTAACGCGGAAAGTCTTTTTGGAACCTATGGTTTCAACAAGACTCAAATTTACGATATAGCAAGAGCTTCAGGAATAGCTGTAGGGACTTTCTATCTCTATTTCAAAACCAAAAAAGAG
The DNA here is from genome assembly GCF_900143265.1 of Fervidobacterium gondwanense DSM 13020. Taxonomy (NCBI): domain Bacteria; kingdom Thermotogati; phylum Thermotogota; class Thermotogae; order Thermotogales; family Fervidobacteriaceae; genus Fervidobacterium; species Fervidobacterium gondwanense. The sequence goes on from NZ_FRDJ01000002.1 coordinate 201,457, forward strand.
TTACTGAAAGAACTTGTAGAGTGGATCAGTCGAGGATTGAGGTACAATGTTAAGCTTGCAGTCGAGAGATATAAAAATGAGCCGAGGATAATTCAAGAGATAGCAGGTCTTTATGCATTTGTTCAGTTTTTTAAAAATCATACCAATATGTACAAAGTAGTTCGAGAAAGTCAATCGTTAGATTTGGAGTTAGCAAAGACTTATTACATCTCAATTTATAAACCATATTACAGTAATTTAAGATCGCTCTTTGAAAATGCTTCCAAAGATGAGGTTATAAATTATGACAAAGATGTCCTATCCAAATATTATTCATTGATGCTTATGGGTTTGGGACACTATTTAGGTGAGAAGTACCTCATAAGCGGAAGAGTAGCCGAGACAGAAAATTTAGAAAAGTTTCTCCAAGATCTATGTGTTTACATTTTCGAAGGCTTAGGGGGCGAATGATGTGCGTTTAGCAAGGATAAGAGAACTATATGACCGAAAGCTTATCGATGTTGATTCCGTTCTTTCGTTATTGAAAGATAACTGGACGATAGTTGTCGGAATGACGCCAATGGAACCAAAAATGTTCCTCAGAAATCTTCATAAGACACAGGCTAATGGCTTGGAAGTATATACTTGTCTAAATACCGAACCATACGAATTTTGTTCAAACCCTGAGTATTTCGAAAGGTTTTATAATTACTCTTGGTTCTTCGGACCGTACAACAGAAAGTCTTCAAGGAATACTTTTTACGTTCCCAACAACTTGCACCAAGCAGGCACTAATTTAATAGATTCAAGTCACGTAAATGTGTTTGTTGGTGTTGCTTCCCCAATGGATGAGAAGGGGTTTTTCACGCTTTCGGCAAGCGTTGTGTATGAAAAGGATGTCTTGGAAAATGCCGATATTGTAATTCTAGAAGTTAATCCAAAAGCTCCACGCACGCATGGAGATACTCAGATTCATATTACAGATGTGGATTATCTAATTGAGGTAGATTATAACCTGCCCCAGGCAGAACTTCTCGAACCAACAGATATTGAAAAAAAGATAGCTGAAAACATTGTGGAACTTATTGAAGACGGTTCAACGATTCAGCTCGGAATCGGTGGAATACCAAATGCTGTCGCAAAGTTTTTGGTAAATAAGAAGGATTTGGGAGTTCATACAGAGATGTTCACTGAAAGTATGATTGACCTCTTTGCGGCAGGGGTTATTACCAACAAAAAGAAAACCTTATGGAACGGAAAATTTGTCTGTACCTTCGCATATGGAAGCGAGAGAATGTACAAATTTGTTGATGACAATCCTTCAGTCTTATTTTTACGTGGTCGATACGTCAATGATCCATACGTAATATCACAAAACGAGAAGATGGTTAGCATAAACACTGCTTTGATGGTTGACTTAACTGGCAATGTCTGCTCAGAAGCTCTTGGAACAACTCATTACAGCGGTACTGGTGGACAACTCGATACTCATCGTGGCGCTGTAAAAAGTAAAGGTGGAAAAGGTATAATTGCGATGAGGTCAACAGCCAAAGATGGGCAAGTATCAACAATCGTTCCATTACTTCCACAGGGATCACCAATCACTGTTCCGAGACAAGAGCTTGACTATATAGTAACAGAGTGGGGAGCTGTAAAGTTGAGAGGTCTTCCAGTTAGAAAAAGAGCACTTGCGCTGATTTCTGTATCACACCCTGATTTTAGGGATAGCCTTTTGCAAGAAGCAAGAAAACTCGGAATTATTTAAGAGTAAAATTTACTGTATCCTACTTTAGGAGGTGGGTGTATGAAGAGGTTCTTCGCTCTTATTTTGACATTAGTACTCTTGGTAAATGTATTTGCAGAAGTAGGTGTTTACAACGATAAGGTAGTTATTGGTTCATTCCAAGCGCTTTCTGGTGCTTATGCTGTTATCGGACAAGAAATGACCAAAGGAATGAAGGCGTATTTCAACTGGATCAACAGTCGTGGTGGCATACACGGAAGGAAAATAGAACTCATAGTTGCCGATGACCAGCTCAACCCTGCAAAAACAGTTGTCGAAGTCAAAAGGTTAGTTGAACAGGATAAAGTCTTTGCAATAGTTGGTGGACTTGGTACTTACGGTTGTTTGGCGGTAATGGACTACCTTGAACAGAACAAAGTTCCATTCGTATACCAAGGTGCAGGAACATCGAAGCTTGTGTTTCCACCAAAAAGGTACATATTTGGTGTTCAACCAGACTACACACTTGAAGGAACCCTGATTGCAAAGTACGTTGGTGAAATTGCAAAGTTTAAAGCTCCTGCAATAGTTTATATGAACAACGACATAGGCTTGGAAGGGTATGCAGCGTTCAAAGAGAGACTTTCGACTTACAAAATGACGCCATCTGTTGAAATATCATACAACCCAGCAGATACTGATTACAGCGGTCCGGTCATAAAGCTTGTTGAAAAGAACCCAGATGTAATAGTGATTTACGGATTGATAACAGATACCATAAGATGGATAAAGACAATAAGAGATTACGGTCTTGATAGCAAAATCATAACGATTTACCCAAATGCTGATCCATCCTTCATAAAGCTTGCTGGAAAATATGCCGAAGGTGTAATATTTACTGGTTGGGTACCACTGGCAACTCCAGACAGACCAGATTTTGTTAGAGACTACCAAAGAGCCATTTCTATTTTCCAACAGACATACCCAAAAGAAATTCCATCATCTTACGCAGTTGCAGGATTTATCGCAGCTGAAGTCTTCACCGAAGGTTTGGTGAGAGCAGGCAAAAACTTAACAAGAGAAGGCTTAGTGAAAGCACTTGAAAGCTTCAAGAACTGGGATGGAATATTATCAAAAGATATTACTTGGGGTCCCAACTTGAGAAGAGGTAAAACATCAATGTACTTTATGGTAGTAAAGAATGGGCAATTTGTCCCACTTACCGATCTCATTAGACCATAATTATTTTTCGTGGTTCAAAACAGGATTTAGATATTTCCCGCGGGCTATTTAAAATGCCCGCGGGTTTTGAAAAGATTAAAAAAATAGTATCGGGAGTTGGTGCTTGATGCTTAGGCTTGAGAATATAACTGTTAGATTCAGCGGACTTGTGGCTGTTGATAATTTATCTATGATCGTTAAAGATAGAACTATTCATTCATTGATAGGTCCTAACGGTGCAGGTAAGACAACCGTTTTTAACGCTATTTCTGGCTTAGTAAAGCATGATGGAAGGATTTTCTTGGATGAATACGAACTGACGAAACTGCCGGTTCATAAAAGGGTTTACTACGGAATAGGCAGAAGTTTCCAAAATATTATCATATTCAAATATCTTACCGTTCTTCAGAACTTGATGCTTGGAATTCATCCCCACTTGGACTATACGTTTTTTGACAGTGTTTTTGAGACATCAAAATTCTCGACATACGAGAGAAAAGCACGACTAAAAGCTATCGAAGTAGCCGACATTCTCGGTATTAAGAGTATTCTTGGAGTGTACGCGGGTACGCTGCCATATGGTTACCAGAAATTAATAGATGTTGGTCGAGCACTTATGAGTGAGCCAAAAATAATCCTTCTCGACGAACCAGCAGCTGGTTTGACTGAGAAGGAATCAGATATATTTAAAGAAAAGATTTTAAAGATAAAGGAAGCAGGGCTAACTACTTTCCTAATTGAACACGACATGCGCATGGTGTTTGATATATCGGATAAAATAACTGTTATTAATTTTGGAAAGAAAATAGCTGAAGGTATGCCGAACGAGATTGTTAAGTCCCCAGAGGTAATAAGTGCTTATCTTGGAACTGAGATAACTCAACCTTGAGCTGCTGTAGATTTGTGAGGTGAAAAGTTGATGGCTAACGATTTAACAATTAAGAACCTTAACGTGTGGTACGGTCCTGTTTATGCTGTTAAAGGCATCGATATTAGAATTGCTGAAGGCAGTATAACAGCAATTTTTGGAGCAAATGGCGCAGGAAAAAGCTCGACTCTTAAAGCTATAGCTGGCGGTATAAAGTATCAAGGAAACATTTACATTGGCGAGAACGCCATAGATAATTTGCCGGTACATCAAAGAGTCAGAAGAGGCATTGTCCTCTGTCCAGAAGGCAGGGGAATTTTTTACAACATGACCGTAAAGGAAAACCTCTTGGCTGGTGCTTATACAAATTCCAGGTCAAATTTTGACATAGCATTCAGTGTTTTTCCATTCCTGAAAGAAAGATTAAATCAAATAGCTGGGACACTTTCTGGAGGAGAACAGCAAATGCTTGCAATAGCAAGGGCTCTTATGGCTAATCCGAAATATCTTCTTTTGGACGAACCTTCACTTGGACTCGCACCAATTATCATTCAGAAAATTGCCGAGGTTATAAGACATATAAATGAAACGCTGAAGATTACGGTTGTTCTAGTTGAGCAAAATACTTCTTTAGCGTTGAATCTTGCACAGTATGGGTACGTATTAGAAAATGGACGAGTGGCACTTCATGGCAAATCAAATGAACTGAAGAACAATCCCGTTATCCAAGAAAAATATCTTGGAGGTGCTTCGAAGTGATTAATCAAATCTTGCTTGGTTTATCTACAGGTGCAATGTACTCACTGGTTGCTATAGGTTTGGTGATGATGTACAAAGTCAGTGGGGTTATGAATTTTGCTTTTGGAAATATGGGAATGTTTGCTACGTATATAACGTGGTGGCTTCTTTCTTCTCTTGGTCTGAACATTTATTTTTCCATAGTTGTAGGTATTATCTTTGCAGCGGTTATGGGTATACTGACTGAAAGATTTGGTCTGAGACCAATTAGACACCTTTCACACGGTTCTATGTTGATAGTTACATTTGGATTACTTATGATTCTTGAAGGTTTGGCAGTTCAAATTTGGGGAACACAATATAAATCATTTCCTGAGTTAGTAACAGGTGCTCCTTTTGTTCTTAGAGGTAACTTTGGAGTAATGGTTTTGAGGAGGCAAGATTTGCTAATTTTTAGCTTACTGTTAGCTATTTCTATACTACTGGCATTTATTACAAAATATACGCGATTTGGAATTGCCGTTCGTGCGGTATCTGAAAACGAGGAGATTGCCGGTTACATGGGAATAAACACTGGAACGATATTGAGCTTTTCATGGGCGTTTGGTGTTTCTATGGCTGCGCTTGTTGGTATCATATCCGCTCCAAAGGTTTTTGTCTCTCCTTCAATGCTAGTCTTTTATCAAATCCAGGGATTTACTGCGGCGGTTCTTGGTGGATTTGAAACTTTTACCGGTGCAGTATTTGGTGGATTAATACTTGGGGTAATTGAAAAGATCGTAGGCAACTATATATTCGAGGGATTTAAGGCGACAATATCTTTGATAATAATAATCGTGGTTTTAGTCTTTTTCCCGAAAGGACTCTTTGGTAGAAACATAAGGAGGCGAGTATGATGTGGCTTTGGATCTTCTTGGCTGTATTACCTTTCTTGCTTATCAAAAATGCTTTCATAATGACAATCCTTAGTCTTGTTGGAATATACTCGATAGCCTCCTTAGGATTGAACTTGATAATGGGTTATTCTGGGCAGATATCAATTGGTCATGCAGCGTTTATGAGCATTGGAGCCTATACTTCCACCCTTCTTGTTATGAACTACAATCTCCCAATTGTCTTTGGCATCTTAATAGGTGGGATTGTTGCGTTTTTATTTGGATTACTAATCGGATTTCCTGCACTAAGACTTTCAGGTTTCTACCTTGCAATAGCTACATTGGGTTTTGTTGTTGCGGTAGAACAACTTTTCAGTTCTCTTGAACACTTAACAGGCGGTCACGCAGGTATCAGGAATATACCATTCCCATATCTTTGGAATTCGGATGTTGAGAAATATCTCTTAGTTCTCAGCTTCCTGTTTATCTCTTACATACTTCTTCAAAGACTAATAAACTCCAAGAATGGTAGAGCATGGATGGCGATAAGAGAAAATGAAATAGCATCGGCGGTGATGGGTGTTAATGTGGCAAAGTACAAAGTTTTAGCATTCGCAATTGGTTCTATGCTTGCTGGAATTGCTGGTGCATTATACGCACATGTCATTGGTTACATTGCACCGAGTGACTTTGGAATAGCAAAGTCACTTGATTTATTAGCAATATCTGTCATAGGTGGTATGGCTTCGCTTGATGGTCCCTTCTATGGTTCGCTTGTATACACAGCTTTGCCTTTCTTGTTCAGCAGATCACACCTATCACTCTCAATCGTGTTCGGAATAATACTTATATTTGTAGTTTTATTCATGCCACTTGGTGTAAGTTTTTATATTGGGAAATTCAGAACGAAGTACCTAAACTCAATTGCTGCCTATCTTAAGAAGTCACGAAAGCCGTATGGTCAATTCTTAGACACGAAGTTTGGGAAAATTCACTATATAAAATCTGGCTCAGGTCCTAAGAATTTAGTATTAGTTCATGGTAATTTTGCATCTGCAAGATTCTTTGAACCTCTTATAGCGTTAATTCCAAAGAACGAGTACACTGTGTACGCGTTGGACCTTCCAAATTTTGGATTCTCGGAAGAATTTGAAGGTGAGGTAAGTATCGAGAAATACGCTGATGCATTGAGTGCATTTATTGAGAAATTGGGTATCTCAAACATTATATTACTTGGACATTCACTTGGTGGAGCCGTAGCGATGGGATACGCTGTTAAAAATCCGTCTAAGTTGCAGAAACTGATATTAGTTGACCCAGCACCGGTCTACGGTATGCCAAAGTATGATGAAAGTGCGTACAAGATTATTGAACTTTACAGAAAGAATCCAGATATGATAAAGAAGGCACTCATGATAAATGCGCCAACTTACGAAAATGAAAAGTTCTTCAAGAAGATTATGTCTGATGCTTTAAGGATGGCAAGAAAGACATTCATAGGAAATGCAAAAGCGTTAGCGAGTTATAACTATTCGGAACAGGCAAAGAATATTGAAATACCAGTAAAGGTTGTCTATGGAGACAAAGATGTAATCCTGACATTGGAATCGATGGAAATCACTGCGAAGGCTTTTAAAAATGGTGAGCTTATAGTTTTAGAAGATATAGGCCATAGCCCTGTTGTTGAAAATCCGGGCGAGATAATTAGAATAATCAAGATGTAAATAAACGAAAACTGATATTGTTAAGTCCAAATATATGAGTGGTATAATACTCATGTAGCACCAAACTTTGTTGGAGGTGAAAAGTATGAAAAGGGTTCTCTTGCTATTACTCATAGGAGTCTTGGCTGTTTCCAGTTTTTCATTTATGGGCGTTGAGGCAACTAATATTCAAGAAAACGTTTTTGGTTTGTACGCCAGATTAGACGCTGGTTTAATCACGCTGATGTATCCTTTTGGCGTCTATGACATGGAAGGCGGAGTTTCAATCTTCGAAGGTTTCAATTTCAATGATATCTTTTTTGGCTTGAATCTTGATATACCACTCGGAGGAATACATCTGCGTGGAGCCGCGTACACAACTGTAGGAGATTTTACCAATTACATGGACATCCAGAAGCTCGGCATCTATGGTCGTATTGGACTTGGACTTGACATACTTTTCATTAGGCTTGAAGGTGGAATAAGACTGTATTACTTGTTTGGAGACCCAGAGTTTGAATTTTCATTTGACCCAACACAGTATTACTTTGCGGTAGGTTTAGCATTCTGACATATCTGAAAAAAGCAAATCAATAGAGCAGGAGGGAAAATAGATTCCCTCCTGTGTTTTTTTATATCAAAAATCTTTTGAAAACAAATACCCTTTGTCTCATACTTTCAAAAAAATATGAGTATTGATTCGTTAATATTAATGTAATTATATATAAATAAGAATGTGGAATTGTTCATACAACATTATGCATGGACAATTTGTCTAAATCAGTGTGAGTTACGTTTTTTAAGATAACGTTTGAAACATGTTTGTTTTTCGTACCAAAAGGCTGATACTTATAGGGGGGTGGGATGTTCTAAATTCAACTTATCATTTCGATTTATCACTTGTTAAGTGCTGTTCTGCTCACTCCATTGAAAAGAGGTGAACTATTTGCGTACTGCTATTACAAAAAGAACAAGTTTTTGGTTTCTCAGTACTCTTCTTATCATTGTCTCTATGATTTATTCATGTGAGCCCAAGCCAATCCCTTCAAAAAGTAATTTGATGATTCGAATACTCATTGACGAAGAAGTGATTAAGTATTACACAGTTTCCCAAGCGAGAATAACTATTTTAAGAGAGAACGATGATTTTATTGTTGCAGATGAGTTGGTAACAGTAAGCTCAACAGAAACTCTCATTCAGATCAGGGATGTGCAACCAGCACAGTACACAGCAGCACTAAACATATCATTGACCGCAAAAGATGAGTACAGTCTGCCACCAAGCTGGAAAGGAACTAAGAACGTAACAGCAACAATCAATCCTGGAATGTCAAAGGTCTTGAATGTATACATATCAAAGGAAGATGTTGGACATAAAAGGCAACTTCACATCGAGTGGCAAAAGTGCTTAGGAGGAACAAATGAAGAGCGGGCTAGTGCTATTCAGCAAACGACAGATGGCGGTTTTGTCATCATTGGAACGACTAATTCAAATGATGGGAATGTTACTGAAAATCACGGTGATTTCGATGTATGGATTGTCAAATTGGGTACAAGCGGAGATATTGAATGGCGAAAATGCGTCGGTGGAACTAGTCATGAAGAAGGTTCCAGTATTCAACAAACAAAAGATGGTGGATATATTATTGCAGGAAGAACTATTTCAAAGAACGGAGATGTAAGTGGTAACAACGGTTATTATGACGTATGGGTGGTAAAGTTAAAGTGAGAAGTTATAACAGAAGGAGGCAGTAACTATGAGAAAACTTCTTTTTGCCACTAGTTTCATCTTTTTGACAACACTCTGTTTGCCGTTTTTGGGGCTGGAAATAGAACATTTTCCACCATCAAGTCCTTATTTTGAGTCACCTCCGCCAGAATACTACGTATCCGTGAGAGCCGATGTCTTAATCTTTACACTTATGTATCCTATAGGTGATGTTGATCCAATTAGCGGAAATTTCCATCTTGCTCCAACGTTTGACATCAACTCACTTCTACTTGGATTAGGTATCAAACTTCCACTCGACCCTATTTTCATTCGCGGAGCTGCCTATGTTAACTACGGCAAAATGATGGAATTTCCGAGCACTGGAACACTTCATGTTTTCGGAAAACTTGGTGGTGGATTTAAAGTGTTATTCCTTTGCCTTGAAGGTGGTATTCGCTGGTACTACATCTTAGAACCCTCAACGACAAACTTTTTCCTTTCTCCTGAAGAGTGGTATGTATCGCTTGGACTATGCTTTTAGTTTTTTTGTGAAGAGAACTCTCTTAGTTTTCTTAAAATAAGCTCCGTAGCTCTGACATCATCTTCGTTGTAGATTAGTATTTCGTAAAGGATATGCTTGTCACTGGTAGCCAAATATTCCGCATAAGAGCGGACAACTATTTGACCATTAAGAGACGTTCTCCAGTTAAAGCCAAAGAATCTTGCAATACTTTTGAGAGAATAAGAGGGTACGGGTAACGCTACGTGATCTGCATAAAGTTTATAAACGTCTACAAAAGTTTCAAAGAATTTCTTGGGTAAGTTGATGTTATACTTCTTTGATAGCTTTTTAAATCTTGTTACTTCGTAATTGTGGAAATGGTACACTATTTTTCCTGTGTTTTTAATATATTCGACCGTACTTTCGAATGCTTCTCTTTCAGAGCTTACTCCCTCCGCAAGAAATGGGATATATTTGTCGTTATCCAATATTCCAAATAGATAATCAAAATTGAAAGGTGTATAACTTTCTATATCCAGAAATATCCCGTCTCGTATCTCAGGCAGTTGCTTAAAAACTACTGGCTTTTGCTCTATAATGCTTTTAGCTTGTGCTACAATCCTTCGTGACTTTTCTTGGCCGAAAAGCTCTTCTACAATATGATAAAGTTTTATTACATCCTTCAAGTTCGTTATGCCGTACGAACGAAGTTTTTCCAAACTGCTCCCTTTTACTCCATGCAGGAAATTCAAACCTTCCACTTCTGCAACTTCTCTAAAACATTCTCCTGAATACTGACAAGTTCTGCACAAGTGTGTCTTTACCACTTTAAATTCCGAGTTTTCACAGAAAAATGATAGTAATGACAACATCTTAGTGACATAAGGTCGCCAATTGATAAAAACGCTATAAAACGGGCTTTCCATTATTATATTCTCTACACTTCTACCATTGCTTTCAATAACATACCCAATGAAAGCTGCCTCAAGCATATGGTATTCAGAAACTCTTTTTCCACTCTTTCTAATTTTAACAACGTACGGTTCACGCGATACAACTTCATCAACTACAGCCACCAACGTGCAGCCAAAAGCTTCCGTCTCAAAGATGTCAAAGAGTTCATTGAATTGATCTTTTTCTATTTTTCTTTCTTTTAGCTCAAATTGAGCTTTTCTTGGACAGAAGTATATTGTCTTAACATCGCTGTTTGTTATTCGCATCCGTTTTCATGCTCCCGAATATCAAAAATTTTTCACCAAAAATTTTGCAATAAACTTGTCGCCAAACAGGCGTCTTACTAAATGATAACTTAGCTGATTTTCAATACCTGGAATGTACAGTGGTTTACCATACTCAAAAGCCTGAAGTGCCCCCGATACGACTTCCTGAGGTTTCATTACTCGTTTACCCGGTTTCATCTTCGCCCTTTCAAAAAACTTTGTTTCCGTCGGACCTGGAGCAACGCACAGGACATGGACATTCTTATCCTTAAGCTCCGCCCACAAGCTCATTGAAAGGCTGTAAACAAAAGCCTTTGTCGCACCGTAAACTGATAGGTGCGGGATTGGGAAGAAACCGGCAACCGATGCGATGTTTATAATACCGCCGTGTTCTTTTTTCACCATCTTCTCAACGTAGTGACGTGCCAATTTTGTCAAAACTTTAACATTCAGTTCTACCATATTTTCGTACTCATGCTCGGAGTGACTCACAAAATCACCGTACAAACCAAAGCCAGCATTGTTAATTAATAAGTCAATCTCAAATCTCGACGTATTATCAATCACTTGATCGGTATCCTTTGTCAAATCGGCTTGAATAATTACAACACTCACATTCGAGATCTTATGAATTTCATCAGCCACTTCACTCAGTGCTACAGCATTTCGTCCAACTATTATTACATTAACTCCTTTCTGGGCTAACTGGATTGCAAATTCTCTACCTATGCCTGAGGAACCACCAGTTACTAAAGCCCATCTGTAATTATTCAAGTCGTATCTCTTATCAGCCATACTTATCATCTCTTCAAACTGTGCGAAATAGCACAGCTTGAGCTGGGGTATTTTTAGCCGCCTTTTGTTGTAACTCTCCCACCCCAGCAGGCGGTTTTCGGGAGAGCATTGCTTTCTAATTGAATTATACACTCAATGTGATAAAATAAAAGTACCAAATAATACGTTCCACGAACCAATTCATATTTTCAAAAACAAACAGTCTATCAAATATTAATTAGGGGTGTGGAAAATGATTAAAGACATATTAAGGATTGCTATACCAGTTTCCGTAGAGAACTTAATAGCCAACACTGGAACCTTCATCCTGACGATCTTTTTATCTCGACTCGGCGACGTTGAGGTGGCAGTTAATGGCATTGCTAATCAAGGTTCTTTTTTAGTTATCTTGTTCCTTTTTGGATTGAACACAGGAGGAGCGATTTTTGTCTCGCAGTATTGGGGGAAGAAGGATTATGCAGGGATTAAGAGAACTTCTACCTTGATGATATACTCATCTATTGTCATAGCTACTGCTTTTTTCGCACTAACATTTTTCTTTCCATCTATATTTACGAGAATATTCACAAATGACCCGCGAGTAATAGAAACTTCTGTACTCTTTTTGAGAATAATATCTCTTTCATACTTTGGCTTAGCTTTGGAGATAGCATTCAGAACCCTACTCAGAGGTATCGAACAGGCTAAAATTCCGATGGAATCGTATATTTTTGGAACAATATTGCAAATATTCTTAGCTTATACTCTTTTGTATGGAAAATTCGGATTTCCAAACATTGGACTACTTGGTATAGCTATAGCTACGACTGTAGCTCGTTTTTTCATTCCACTCTACCAAATCGTACGTGCTACATTACTCAAAGTGCCTTACAGCTTCAACATATCTATCATTGAGAGGACATTCGTAAAAAAATTCTTCGAGTTTGCAACGCCAACAACACTCAATGAAATAGCATGGTCTCTTGGAATGACTGTTTACGGAATCATCTTTGGAAGAATGGGTACCAATGTCTACTCCGCGAGAAATATACTGTCCTCTTTCGAAAATTACGTATGGACGTTCACATTTGGATTGGTCATAGGAACATCAGTCATCGTTGGCAAACACATAGGAAAAACAGAATACGATAAAGCGCATTCATTTGGTAAGAAGATGCTCTTAATAAACGCAGTAATAGGTTTTCTTTCCGCAATTATAATAATTGTTGTGTATTACATATTACTGCCAACGTTTAAAATTGACGTTGAAACGAAGAAGATGCTTACGACAACTATGTGGGTAATGCTCTTTGGCGCTCCCGTAAAAGCTTTCAACGGTGCAGGGATTGTAGGTGTACTACGTGCTGGAGGCGATGCAAAGTTCGCATTCATTCTTGAAACAATAACACTATGGGTGATAGGCATACCGCTTGCGTTAATCGGTGCGTTTATCTTTAAATTATCACTTCCATTCGTTTACCTTTTGACGCTTTCTGATGAAATAGCGAAAGCCATAGTTGTTTACTTTAGAATCCGTGGAAACAAATGGATAAGAAACGTGACTATGAGCACTGAAGAAATAGTCATTGCGGCTCAAAGCGAGGAGATTGCAGATTAAATATATATCATCTCTACCGCAGGGGGGATAAAATGATAACATATCAAGAAATATACAAACAGGTTTGCGATGCGCTTATAGAGCTGAACACACAAATTACACCTAAGGTTGAAGAGATATTACGAGATTACACAGGACCATTTTCTAATGAGTTGAAAGAAAATATAAGGATAGCAAGAGAAAACAGAATTCCGCTTTGCCAAGATACAGGTATTGTCGAGTTTTTCGTTTTCAAAAAAAACAAATTCCACAGATTAGATAATTTGCAGTCACTTCAATCAATACTCTTTAAAGCTGTAGAAGATACTTATCAAATAAATGGCTATCGAAAAAGTGTAGTAAATGATCCTCTCTTCTCAAGAACAAATACCAAAACCAACCTACCTGCGGTAATCCATGAATTTGATGTTGATGAAACTCTCTATAAAGACGCTCCAAAATTGGAAATCTGGATAATGGTCAAGGGTGGTGGAAGTGAAAACTTATCTGCTTTGTTTATGCTACCACCATCTTCGAAAGAAAACGTTGTACTCGAAGCGGTTGCAGAACATATTGGAAAGAGCGGACCAAACGCATGTCCGCCAATATCGGTTGGAGTTGGCATTGGTGGAACTGCTGACTTCGCGATGCTTCTTTCAAGATTAGCGTTATTCGAGCATAAGCCGAACATACCAAACGTTATAGAATACACCGAATTTTCTCAGAAGCTTCACAGCTCGCTTGAAGCTTTGAAAATAGGCGTTCAGGGGCTTGGTACAGGACCGAGCATCATAAAGACAAAAGTGCTTGGCTACCCGACGCATATCGCTACCTTACCTGTTGCTGTAAGTGTCGATTGCTATCTAACAAGAACAAAGAGGGTGGCCTTTTGATGAGCCAGAAAGTTGGATTTATTTACAATGGCAACGCTGATGAGGGTAGGCAATTTCTTTGCAATTTACCTGCAGGTACTCAGATTAATTACGCAGGCAAACTTTATGCTATGCGTGATGCTGCACACAAAAGATTGGTTGAAATGGATAAACAGGGCGAACAACTACCTATAAACCTTGGAGGGAAAATAATATTCTACGCGGGACCAACATTTGTAAATGACAAGATGATTATTGGTCCCACAACCTCCAAAAGAATGGATTCATTCTTTGAATTCACCGCACAGAAGGGCATATTGGCAACCGTGGGTAAAGGAGTTAGGACACAGGAAGTCATTAAAGCAATAGAAAAATACAAGGTACCATACCTCGTTGCACCGAGTGGTTGTGCTGCATACCTATCTCAGAAAACAATAGACTGGCGTATCGTTGCATTTGAAGACCTCGGACCTGAGGCGATTTATGAAATAACTGTAAAAGATTTTCCAATGATTCTGTTTATTGATTGTTGTGGGAGGAGTTTGTAGAGTAATTACCCCACTTTTGTATTGCTTTGCGAATAATAAATACTGTCTACTCATTAATGGCATTAATCCAAGACCTTATCTTCTGAAGTATTTCTTCTCTTTTACTTTCTTCCGGATTCACAAAATGCAGTGGTTGGAGAACGTTATTTCCGGGCAAGACTTTGGTGATTTGCTTGACACATTTAGCAATACTTCCACCGCCATTTGTGACCAATATTCCAAGTTTTTTTCCCGAGAAACTAGCTTTGCTCAAAAGCGTGTTTATCGGTGGTGTGCAATTCCCTGCCCATACAGGAGTGCCAATCACGATGAGCTCGTATTTTGAGAAGTCAGGAATTTTTGTTTTGAGCTCGGGTTTTTCTCTGAAAACGGAAGCCTTTCCACACCAGAAATATTTTGCAAAGCCCCTTTTTGGATATTCTTTAACAGTCTCTAATTCAACCAAATCAGCTTTCAGTTCTTCAGCGAGCAATTTTGCAACGTATTTTGTGTGTCCTTCGAGTGAGAAAAATACAACCAAAGATTTCATAGGTGTCAACCCCCAATTATTTTGTTATTATTTCTTGCAAAACATTTTTGTATGCAAATTCCTTGTAAAACCCTACCCAGCTTACAACCGTTGAGCTTGCCATAGTCAATACCTCAAGACATTTCGGATTTTCCTATTCTATGGTGATTATAGCACATCTTCTCGTAAACTAAAAAATCCCGAGCCTTTGCTCGGGGAGCCGTAAATAAATAATAGTTTTATTTCATCACTCTTATGGGCATTGAACAGAATTTATTTCTATAAAATTGGAATACAGCAAGCAAAATCAGTATAATTGCACCAATTATTGCTATCTTCGGTAATAATGTGTACTGATTGTTATAACCCTCTGGTGAGGTCAGGTTTTTATAGATGCCAAAATATGCCCATGCGATAGGCAAAGGAAAGATTGCGTTCTTTATTCTCGTTAACACAAGCCATGTGAGTACGACTGCAACAAGAAGTATCACTATGCCCCATACTTCTGGTGAAATTCCAAATCCGCTCCAATTAATACTCACAAGCCATAGAGTAATGTTTGCAACCGTTGCAATAAACAGCCAGCCTGAATATAAACCAAATGTGACAGGGAACAAGAACCTTCTTTGAGTTTGTAGCTTACCAATTTTCTGAACTATCAGTACGTCTGTTATAAGCAGAGCAAAAATCGCAATGGTTGAAAGTCCAATTAGATCAAAAGAGAATAGCACAATCCAAACAATATTGAAAATGCATGATAACCAGAAGAGAAAGCTGAGTTCATCGACAACATCACCATAATATTCGTCTTTTGCCCTAATTATCATGAATATAACCGAAATAATTAAGAGAGTATAAATCAAACTCCAGATGCTGAATGTTGAAGGAGCAGGTGTTATCAATGTGGGATACGAATCTGAAATATCCTTTTGCGAACGCCCGTTGATGAAGCCTAAAGCTCCCAAGGTATTTATGACAAGAGTCAATACAAGCAAAATACCGCTAATCATAGCTTTTGCTCTTTTACTCATGCTATCTTCCCTCCTTTAATGTGTTTGATGGGTTTTGGAAACATTTTCTAATGATATTATACACTTTTGTTATTCAAACTCACATTAAAAAAAGAAAAAAGCCATATATAGCTATGGCTTTCTAATACTAGGTGATTTTGTTCTATTTGAAGAATACATAATAATAACCTTAATCAAAGTAACTCAAAAAGGCTCAATTAGGCAGTACATATGAGTGTTCTCTCCAATATCCAAAATCACATTCTTGTTACTTGCGTTCTGTATCTGCTGAGCTGTTTGAATTCATCTTTCTCAGCAAATAGAAACCGAAGATTTCGATTTCGATAACTGCGAATATATACAGAAATATCATTACCATTACCAAGACTGTTACCCAATCACCGAATTCTCTTTCACCTGAAGCGAGCCCGGTTATAACAGCTATACCTTGTCCTCCAAATAAGAGTATAACTGCTGACAATAATCCGAATCCTATCTGTTTTACGTAATGTTTGGTCCTTATCGAAGCCACAAGAAGTAGAATAGCGCCCGCAAGAAATACCAAAAACAACTCAGCTGGCATTAAGAAATCGAATAAAAACCTTCCCATTTGTATCAAAGCAACTATGGAGAAGAAAGCAGGGGCTAATACCGGTATCCATACGAGTATTAAGCCTGTAATTGTTAGAATTTTATTCAATTTTCCTACCATGGAATTCACCTCCTTAGCTTAAGTATAACTCTTTTCGTAGATATATCGATACATTAAGACTTCATACATATACTTAGAGCAGTATAGATAGACCATAATAGAAGAAGAATACAGCTCATAATGTTATCTGTTCTTCCATTGTGCACTAATATACAAAAATAAAAAAGCCTTGAGATTTCTCAAGGCTTCCGAAATTCTTATATTTTGGTGGAGCCGATGGGATTTGAACCCACGGCCTCTACCGTGCGAAGGTAGCGCTCTCCCAACTGAGCTACGGCCCCACGTAATGATAAATCCGTTTAAGATTCTACCATATGTGGATGCATCTTTCAAGAGGGTCTTTTCTTAATTTAATAATGTTTGTGGCATTCTGTTCAAAGTTGATGAATTTCAGTGTATAATATTTTAGATGAACCAAAGAAAATAAATCGGGGGGATATAAATGAGAAGGTATTCTGTTCCAAAGAAGCGCGGCGGAAAGATGGTTGCATTTTTGGTAATTGCTATAGTATCGATAGTTATCATCGGAGTTGTTCTTTTCAATATAAGAATCCAAAGCGTGCAAAGGCCACATGGTGAGTTCAAATTGTTAAGCATCAGAGAAGTTTTTCAACATGCGTTCGGTGAGGCAAATGTCCAGATAAGCCTTTTTGGAAGCGTCAAAGTTACGGGAAATGATGAAATGAATAATAGCTACACAGTAGTTGTCTCACAAGACGGTACGATATTTATACATATAAATGGCACCATACAACCAAACGTTGAAGATGTGTACAAGGAAATTTATACAAGAGCTTTGTATAAAATTTTAACGAGTACACCTCTTTCTGATTACGAGTCGTCTGATCCAACGTCTTTCCTGAGTTATCTAAATAATATTGCGATGGAATATTATAAAGAGAACGAAAAGGATTATCTCAGGATAACTGGAAGTGATAAAGAAGGAAATATACTCAAGATTTCTTACGCTATCACTAAGTTCGGTGGCAAATTTAAAGTTACAGCGGAAAAATTAGTTATTAATGGTAAAGAATTAAACTCTAATGCAATGCGTGTAACACTTGCAAAAATATACAAGAAGGAAATCGATAAAGATTTAATTGAAGCAATTAAAAACAGCTTTCTTAAAGACTTTCAAAATGTCTCCATTGGAGAAGTATTCTCAAAATTGTCAAACGCAAGATGGACTATAAAAGATGAAACTAAGAAAGTTGTAGAATTAAATGGTATAGAGAAAATTGAAGAAAGTGAAGTAGCACTTACATTAGGGTTCAGAATAGACGAAAATGGAGACACTGTCATAGATTATCTGTTGTTAAATGGCGAGAAGATCGATGAAAAGGCCATTATTTATTACATCAGTTATATTTATTCAAAGTACGGTTATGCAGATAAAGAAAAGGATATAGCTAAGTTCAAGGATTTAATTTTAAAATCTCGACTGCCGAATGGTTTATCAACTTTTCAAGAGTTTTTCGACAAGCATTTTTCAGAAGTTCAATGGGATATGTATTACAAACCTAATTCATATGAATTCGTAGTGTCTGGAAAGACACGGGCTAAGAATACGCCGGTTGAGCTGAGATTCATCTCTACACCTGATGGACTTTATTTGGCTGAATCGGTTTACGGCAGTGAGAAAGCAAAATCGGACATTGTTATCAACAATGTTTTAAATGAGAGCCTTCAAGTTTCACAGACTAACATATTGAGCGTTGTAATGAATGGCAAAATAGTAAAGTACTCCCCTGTTCAAAGTAACAAAGTCGCTTTTGAGTCTTTCTTGAAATCTCCAGTATGGCAGTATGACAGTAACGCGGACAGAGTTGTGTTGTCAGGCATAGGAAAATATGGTTCACGTGATTGGAACTTCAAATTTGTGTTTGAAACTTTCTTTGGTAAAGAGCCTGTGTTGGAATATGTTTATATGGACGGTACACAAGCTATCGACGAAGTTGTTGACTACGTAGTATCAAAAGTCTTTAGAGTAGAAACCTTAGGAAATAATCTGTCTGAACTTGTTAAAAATACAATCTTTACATACAAAACATATGAAGAGATCCTTGGACCTGTTGGCTGGTCTATAGATAGGCAATACGATAGGGTTGTTTTTTCGAGTTCAAATTTAACTGTGTATTTTAGTGTAGAGCCGTCAGGAAAAGTAAACGTAGTTCAGCTGTTCTATAAGGGACAAGATATGTCAACAAAAACTGCAGAAATAGTTAAACTGCTTGAAGACGGTGGTAGTCTGGAAAGTTTGGAAAAGAAGAAAACTCAGCAATCTCAACAGCCTCCTCAGGAAGAAAAAGAAGAGCAGCAACCTGAAGCTCCACAAACGGGACAATTCTGAACTTGGAGGCAGTACGATGCAGCATAATTATTTCTTGACGATGATTTTCTCGTTTATAATATCAGTCACAACGATACCTTTGTTTGGAAGGATTGCATACAAAACAGGGATAGTGGACAAACCCGATGGAGACTTGAAACCTCATGAAAGAATAACACCTTATCTCGGTGGGTTATCAATATTCTTGGCTGTAATAATAACAACTGAGTTTGACATCATTTCAAAAATATGTCTCACGATCCTTACCTTGACTGGGTTGTATGACGATGTTAGAAATCTAAATCCAAAGATTAGGTTATTAATTGAATTTGTAGTTTCTACTCTGTTAGTATTCAAATATTTAGGACTCTCAATCTTCCTACCTTTCTATGTGCTTGTTGTCGTTGCGCTCATAAACGCAACGAATATGATGGACGGGTTAGATGGTGTATGTGCAAGTGTCAGTCTGTTGTCTGCTCTTGGATTAGCAGTTGTCTCTACTTCAAAGTATGATACCACGCTACTTGTAGCTCTTGTTGGAGCGTTGTTAGGTTATCTAATTTATAACTACCCACCGGCAAGGATATTTATGGGTGACGCTGGAAGTTATCTAATTGGAGGAACACTCTCGATAGGTCTTCTTTCTGCGTTTAGAGAAGGCACAAACAATTTTCCGAGAGCTGTTTCAGCACTAATTCTTGTATCAATTTTCTTTTTTGATCTATCATCGGGTGTTTTCAGACGACTGCTAAACGGACGTTCACCCTTTAGCGGTGATAGAGGTCATGTATATGATAAAATCTATAATGTTGTAAATGATAAACGAAAAACTTTATGGACAATGATATTTATCCAATGTTTCGTCTTACTTGTAGGACTAATTGTTAGAATCAATATTTACATGATGATATCTGGCGTTGTTGTAATATTAATACTTTACGCGTTTCTCTCCAAATGGTTGAATATTCTCAAGTACTGACAGAATTAAATCTGTGATATAGGGAGGCGGGTACACGTGTTGTCATTCTTTGAAGAACTTGTTCTTTACATTACTATTCCACTTGTTGCACTATTTGCACACAGGCAGTACACATACGAATTCAGTACGCCTAAGTATGCCATACTAACGGTCGCAACTTTGTTGATAGGGTTATACCTTCTTTGGAGAATGTTCAAAACCAAGCAGATCAAGTTCTTTGCTTCCAAGATCCATTTTGTGTGGTTCGCATTTTCCATTGTGGCTCTGCTTTCGACAATCAATACGTGGAAAGACAATCCTTACTTTTTCAGACAAGGTATTGATATAGGTTTGTATCTCTTCTTAAACGTAATTCTGGCATTTTATTTCGCTACAATTTTAAACGACAAGCAAAAAATTGTTAGATTCTTATTTATATTTGTATTAACAGGTTTATTTATCGCTGTAAATGCAATTCTTAACTTCTACATGGGATATGACATCTTCTTAGGTCAAGTTGGTAATCCTTTTGAGCGCGCAAGTATAAAGGCTAATATCGGTAATGTCATATTTGTATCTAACTATTTGAACATGCTTTTGCCAATAGCTCTGTATTTTGTCATAAGCCTTGATATAGGTGCCATAAATCTAAAAAAATTCGTTGGAATAGCCTTTGTTAAGATAATGTCTCTAATCTCTGCATTATTGTACATTACCGTTATAATATTCTCTCAAACCCGTTCTGAATATTTGGCATTGATAGTTGAAGGTATTCTACTAGCAGTCGCTTACATCTTCTATATTAGGAAACGAGAAAACTTACACGAAAAGGAGTTAGAGAAGAAAAATCCGAGCTTACTTAAAAAGCTCAAATTTCTGAGACGCATTTCAGTTGCTGTGTTCGTATTAATTACTATTCTTCTTATCGTTCTTTACAACGTACCGTCGGCGTTTAACAACTACGGTTCATTCAAAATGACTGATAGATTCAGCGCAATGGCTTCTGTTTCAAGTATGGATGAAAGATTTCTCTCTTGGTTTTCCACAATATACATTTGGCAGAAGCACAAAATCTTGGGGCAAGGAATAGGTACTTATCAAATCTATAGCCTTTATGGTATTGCTGATTTGATAGAAAACAATCCAGAGTACAACTACGGTTGGAACAATTTCAAGCGCGCTCACAATGATTATTTCCAAGTACTTTCCGAAACAGGATTGATAGGTTTTGGTTTAATCTTGGTTATGCTTATTTTATTAGTAATATACGTGGTCAAGAACACTCAAAAGATAGATGAACAAGACGATATAACCCTCTTTTCAATGCTTGTTTTAAGTGGTGTTGTCTTTGCGTTCCAAAGTGTCTTCAGTTTTCCTGGGCACCTTTTGCCCAACGCACTTCTTGCGACGTTTGTTCTGAGCGTAGGCTTAGGGAAGTATTTTAACAAAGTTGATGGAAAAGAATACAAACTTCACGGCGTTAAAGCTGTGGCGCTGGGTTTGGTTCTTGTAGGTACTATTGGTGCTTCGACATACCTTAGATGGAACCACTTCATTTCAGAAGTTTATTTTAGAAACGGAAACGTTGCTTTCCAAACTATGACTATGTTAAGAGACCAACAAACGCAAATTGAAAATTACCTGAAACAGCTTGACCAAATCGAATCAGATTTGAACAGTTTCTCTGGTCAATTTGTCGGACTTTCAGAGGAAAATTGGCACGGTCAGAAACAAGCTGAGGCAAGAAGACTGGGAATTGCGTACGATAGATTGAAAGCAGAGAATGAAAGACAGCAAACAATTCAAAATATTAGAAGTCAGATAAACGCAAATAGAAACCAGTTACTTGCACAGAAGCAGGGTATACCAAACGAAATAATGAAGCAGTATCAAGAAGCTAAAGAAAACCTCCTTAAAAGTGTAAAATTGAATCACACTTACGGAAAGTCATTCTTCTATTTGGCAGCGCTTGCTGCAGATCCAATAAGAATTGAAGAACTAAAACAACGCTTGAAACAAGATCCTCAGTCTGTCCTAAACCAAGAAGCAGATGAATATCATAAATTGTTGCCTGAAAGATTTAAGACAAGGTATTTTGCTGTGCTAAACGATTATTTGAAAGCTAATCCAGATTTTGTCGACAAGTTTGACCTTGCAACTACCCAAGCTCTTGTCGATTCTGCCGGTATCTACGAATTATCTTTGTTGACATTTACCGAACGAAATACATTCAAAACGCTTGCTGTTAGATACAATTCGCTTTATAGAGTAACAGAGATGCTTTTAGACAATATCAAAGGCGCAGATCTTGAGCAAAAGATAGGAGGGCTCTTATCAATATTCTTCAATAAATTCGATACGTGGACAAGAAGGACACTTTACATAATGCCGGGTGGTTGGAATAGGTTCCCAGATTGGAAAAACATCGATATCGAGCTTGCAACAAGTGGTGGACAAGATATTTATAGGTTCTTTGCTAATATGACTGTGACGCTCAAAGATCCTATAAATTACGATGCAAGGCGTTTACTTGTTGACATGGCGAATCTGGAAATAAAGACGTGCAAGTATATGGAATCCAAAGGAGTATGGGGAGTACCTGATGGTGTACTTGACCACTTGCACGCCTTAGCAAGAGAGTATCAGCTTATCTCAGATTACCAAGAAAGTGTATACACTTACAAGCAACTTTTGGATATGTATAAAGAAACTTATGAATACATTTCAAAGAAGCTTTCTGATGAAGACTCTTGGAAGAGTACCTTTGAACAACTTGTCGAGCAGTCAAAGCAGAGCTTAGACAAAATTCTGGAAGACGATGAAAAAGGAAGCCTTTCAAACAGCCTTACCCCAATATTTGTTGATAAAATAAACAGGCTACACGAACAACTGATACAAACAGATTTCAAAGCCGTCGAAAAAGATTTTGTTGACCAACTTTCAAGACTTCCGGCTTCGATTTGGCCACAGGTTTCAAAGAAGAGTGTATGGAAAACAAATGCGTACAACTCAATGTTAGATTTTGAAAATCAGACCAGGGTTCTCGGATTCTCTGACAACGCGAAATCTCAAATTACATCGCTTATGACGTCTATAATAACCTCCCAAAGCATGATGCTTTACGAAAGATACGCGCGATTCAAAGCACATTATGAACTGATAAAAGATGAATTATTAAGTACGATCGTGATGCTATTAGATAAGTACAAGTCAGAGGAAGAAGCGGTGATACTCAAAGATTGGGGCGAGGTATCGTTCAACATTCCAAAGTACACCAGCAAAGGTGAAGTGATTGAATTTCTAAATAAACTTCTGGATGAGTATTCTAAATAGTTAAGTTTTAAAACAAATGAAACGAGGTGGATTAACCACCTCGTTATTTTTTTCGCTGTTCAAAAAGCCAATCTATCATTTCTTTGTTTCGATATGTCGGAACCCAAGATGCGTGTGGAGGTAATCCAAGTGAACTCATATATCCTTTCGGGTACTCTGTGTACTTCACAGGTGCACCGAGTCTTTCTAATTCACGAACTAAATCTCTTGTAAAATGTATAGGAACAACATCGTCATCCTCTGCATGAAAAAACCAAATTGGAATTTTCGCTATTTTGTAAGCCTTCTGTACATTTCCCCCACCACAGACTACAACACTAGCTGCGAATCTATCAGGACACATTGTCATTAATGCTATGCTTCCGAATCCCCCCATAGAAAGACCGGTAATGTATATTCTGGAAACATCAATTGGATAATTATCAACAAGTTTCTCTATTATAACGTTTACTGTCGCAAGCAACGCGTTCGGCTCTAAATACTCTGATGAACCGACAGTCCTAAACGACGTGCCCCAATATGAATCTTCAGGACATTGAGGTGCAAGAACGAAGCATGGGTGTTTTGCCTGAACTTCATCACTTGCCCAAACTGTTGCTCCTTCATTTGCGGTGATTTGCTTAATATTGTCAGTCCCTCGTTCACCCGCTCCGTGGAGAAAGACAACCAGTGGGAAGTTCTGATTCTCCACGTTACCTCGTCTATAAGCTCTTGGAATGTAAAGACGATAAGGCAGTCGTAATTCGTAGTCCTTATAAACAAATGGTTCAAACTCTTTGAGATAGTCCTCCTTATCCATAGTATTATCACCTCCGACAAAAATTATACACTAAAATTGTGTACCGCAAAAATTTCAGATAAAAGTTATATAATAGATTTGCAGTAGGCAGAAAAGAGGTGAAAAAAGATGTTTGAGATTTTCAATAATTATCTCTTCATAGGCGCACATCCTGACGATATTGAAATCTGGGCAGGAGGGTTTGTTCTAAGAATATTGAGAGAAAACAAAGGTGCAAAAGTACATTGCGTTGTTTTGACAGATGGCTCGGCAGGTTACGGAACAGTTGAAGAACGTAAGCAAGAAAGCTTAAACGCTGCGGAAATGTTGGGGGTAGAAACATACGAAAGGCTTGGGCTAAAAGACGGCTCACTTTGTATGTATCAAGACCTGCCAAAGATAATTGCGAATCTTATTCGAAAGTACAAACCCGATATGCTTGTCACTCACCCAAGGACGGACAGACATCCAGACCATTCAACAATTGGAGAAACGGTAGAGAAGTCACTTTTTATGGCAATGACATCACCAGAGTTCTTGGAGTATGAACCTCACGTATGTAAAAATGTTCTCTTCTTTGTATCTGACCCTTTCCAAATGCCGTCAAGAAGGTTGTATATAGACATTTCTGAAGTTTTCGAAGAAAAGTACAAGATTATTCAACGCTTCAAGACACAAGTTGACGTACTGCTGCCATATATTGAATTAAATAAATTCTACGGAAGGCAGTCAGGGCTGTTAGCTGTGGAAATATTCGAACCAGTTAGTATCGTTATTTGAACATAATTACGCAAGAGAATTGGAAAGGGTGTTTAAGCATGAAAAATAAACTTGTAAGACCGGTAATGTATATCTGTTTATTAATTATGATGTCGGTAATATCTTTCTCTGCAAAACCTGTTATTGATGTTTCGGTTACAGTCTTTGGCGATGAAGCGATTATGAAAATTGCACAAGGAATCATTTTTTCTGAGGTGCTTGATACAAACAAATTCAAGATAACATTGAAGGAAGCTTTAAAAACTCTTGCTGAAGAACTTCGACTCCAAGATTTGCTGTCGACAGAGAATGTTGTACTTTCGAAGGAGGAGAAAATTGAAGGAAAGCTCGAAATTGTACTTTCGATAAAAGATGCTGGCTACAAGAAGAAATACGAAGAGTATATAATCAACAATATATCTGGTGATTACATATACTATTCTGGAAAATACGTCAGTGTAATTCCCGGAGAACGATACAAATATGACTATGAAAAGAAAACCTACATACGTAGCGAAGAAGGTTCATATGTAAAAGGTACCAACGGTGAATTTTATCCATATTTTGGAAACTTTTATTCAAGAGAACCACACGAGGAAATTGATTACTATATATCCTATTCAGTAAGTTTAAAACTTACTTATAGATTCTTTGAAGAAAGCTATGATATCTCAGATAACTTTGTTGATAATGCTATGGTCTCCGTTGTAAAGTACTTATACGATCCATACAACAAGAGATTGATAAGGAATGAATCGCCAGTAAGTGAGGTTTATGAAGTTTTATCTTCTCATATTAGCAGTGCTATATATCAAAGGATTATGAGCTCCAGGAAATTAAAGGGCGAAGTTGAAAATGTCAAGTTCCCAAGAGTTATTGTCAACATAGGTTCTCAGGATGGCGTAAAGAACGGTATGATTCTCGGGGTTAATGATGGTAAAAAATACATAGCAGAATTAAGAGTAATGAGAGTTGGTGGAGATTACAGCGAGTGCGAAATAAATTACTTAAGAAAGGGCTCAGAAATTCTTGCAGGAATGTATGTGTTTGAAAAGTATTCGGACTTTGTTCTTCCATTTGGAGTTAGCATGTTTTATATTTACAATTCATCTGGTGAGCATTTTGCCGAATTTTCACTGATTGGAAAATCACTGAACATCCATAGAGAAACCGTCGCAACCTTTGATTTTGGGATGCGATATTCATTTGTTGAAGAAAGATTGAAAAGCTTAGTCTTTAGCTTTTCAAAGAATCTACTTTTCGAACCTGTTAAACTGAAGTTATTGAGTTCGATAATTTTCGACTATGATTTGGAAGATGAAATATTCCAACCCGTATCAAAAATAGGTTTAGAAACGCAAATAGGGATGCTTGCGGTGAAATTTCTAACCGATTTTACATTTTCAAGTTATGAGATAGGCGGTGGTATTTCATGGTGATCAAGAAGAAAATACTGTGTTTACTTACATTATTGTATGTCCTTCTGAGTAACGTAATTTTGTTAGGCTCGATAAGTATAGAGATACGCATCAAAGTATATCTCGATAGCAAAATCTCACCGGTATACGAAAATGTGAGTCTCCTGGATTCGTTTGCTGAAGCTTTTGCGGATGCAAAAGAAGGGAATGCAAGGATTGTTCACGTTCTTAACGTTTCAAAGGAGACGTTTTCTTACAAAGTCAACGAATTCGTGCCCGACGAAAACGGAACGTATATTGCTTACAAAGGAAGCTACTATCAGACTAACGATAGGAGAAGGTACTCGTATGACTCAAAAAACAAGAGGTACGTTCCTGATAAGAACGGAAGTTATATCTACTTAACCGATTATCCTTGGGCAAGGAAAGACGAGGATAGGTACATATGGTATGGTCTTGGCTCTTTTTATTCGAAAAAAAGCTACACAGTTACAAAGGAAAAGTACTTTATTGCAGGTGTTGTTACCGATATAGACCTCAGCACTTTCTTCGTGAAGTCTATAACACCGGTCTTCTCGTCCGGAGATACACTTCTTAGTGCCATCAAGAATGCTTCTAAGTATTATTTAAGTATTGTGAATGAATACAGTCCAGATAAAATAGACGTTGCGCTTGTTTTTGAAAAATCTTTTAATCCAATTCTTAGAGCAAAGATCTTAGCGAAATTCCAAGAGGATACTCGTTACAATATATACGATAGGTTGTATCTCAAAGAGCTGATGGATATAATCCGCACAACAGAGTTGTTCGGTGGAGAAAATATCGAGCTGAAATACAAACCACCCAAATTCATACTAAGCTTTGAAAACTACTTCGATAAGGTGGATAGATACAAAGAGGAAAAGTATTACTTTTTCTCAAACGATGTGAATGGTGCATATATAAACAAATCGGGCTTTCCGGTTCGTGTAGAGGTTGGGAATTACTACAGATATGACTCATCTCAAAAGAAGTATGTGCTTGATAGAGAAAAGGGAAATTACATTAAGTACTACAAAGGACCTTGGGAGAAAGATGAATACATAAGCACCTCATCATTCTATGATTACATCTTTTATCAAACTGATAATGTTTACAATTTCTACAGCTTCTCGGTGAAAGCTATTTCCACAGAATCAGCCGAAGTTGTTGGTGGGAAGTTCTTCAGCGATAGTGTGCATACAACGTTGAAAAACCCGGTAGACCGCTTTTTATCTGAAAGAGTTCAATCAGCAACAGAAAATCTTTGGGAGAGTTATACATCAATAGCGGCAAATGTTCAGAAATTTTTCCAGAGTGTTTTTCCGTTGACTACTGCTGTAAGAGAAGTTAACAACCTCGATGTTCAATTATTGAGTGGGAAGAACATAGGAATTAAGCCCAACTACGTTTTTGCAGGTATTGAAAATGGCTACACGACCGGATTCATGCGCATAACAAATGTTGGTGATTTGAAATCCAGCGCGAAGATCTTTTACATAGTTCCGGGTGAAAGTGTTAAGCCTAATACCTTCGCAATTGAGACAAAACAATACCCTGTTTCATTGAATCTCAGGGCAAGTTATTTTATCGATGACGAGAGTTTCGGTATAAGAACGGGTTATGCACATGCTGATATATATGGCAATTATAACTGGTCATTAACATTTGGTATTTTGTTCCCATACAAAAACTTTTCTTCAACAAGCATCGATACGGAAATTCCAATGAGAATTGAGTATTCAAAATTCTTAGGACTCCAGAATTTTGAGTTTAATTTTGGTGGGTACTTTACGGTTTTGAATTCAACATCCAACAGCTCAACTCAACTTCAAGATTTCGGTATATTCAGCGGATTTACACTCTCTACGTATTCAAGGAATTCCGCCCTATCTTTTGGTGGCAGTAGTTTTTACACGCAATTACTAATTAAAATTCCACTCGGCAATGTTGGAAATTTAGAAACGATATTCACTTCCAACAATTTTAACTTAGTAATTGGCATAGATACTCTGTTTTAAAACATTCTTTTTTCCATTTTCACGTGCTGTATTCCGGCTTCGATGAATATGTCACTTATTGCCTCATAGCCAAGTTTTCCATAAAAATCACGTACCTCAAGCTGTGCATTTAAAACAATCAGCTTGGGGTTCGTTGTTTTAATGTATTCTTCAATAGCTTCCATTATCTTTTTACCGTATCCCATACCTCTGTATTCTTCCAATACCGCAACTCGTTCCACTTTCCAATGTGTTCCGATATCTCTGATTCTTGCCGTTCCTACATAGTTTGAAAAATGCTTACACAAGAAATGAACTGCTTCTGTATCTTTTCCATCCTGCTCGAGCTTCTCATCGATGTTCTGTCCTTTAACGAACACATCATACCTTATCTTTTTGCATATTTCATATCTTTCGTCTTGAAAGTCAAAATGTTCTATTATGAGTGCCTTTTCGTACGCTTCTTTCAACCGTCTCAGTATTTCTTCAAGCAATGCCCTTGGACATGCGAAATTGAGACGCACTGCTTGAGGATCTCCAAACTCCTGACCATCGTTGAGATAAACACGTGCATGTTCGAGAAAGTATTTCTGCGGGTTTCCAAGTTTTAACTTACTGCAATCTATCCACATTAAATAAGTGCCTTCTGGTAGCGTTGGTCTTGTTAAAGGCATATTTCTGGTTATAAACCCATATGCAAAATCTCTATTCGATTTTAGGTACTCAACTAGCTGGTCCACCCAATCTTCGGATTTGTAGGCAGCTTTCAAAGCTTCAAGGCTTAAAACATTGCCTGTGAGCAACTCTAAAGATTCAAGGTAGTTCTTATACAACACTCTCAATGTTCTATTTGGAATTATTCCATATGAATTTGTCAGACCTGCGATATTAAAAGTCTTCCCAGGTGAGTTCAAGATCACAACATTCTCAGTGCCAATTTTAAGCATCGTTGTGAATTGATTTGGCTTATAGATTATGTCCGCATGAATTTCATCTGAGATAATAACAAGTTCATGTTTTAGAGCTACGTCATACAACTTTCTAAGCTCTTCCTCACTCCAAACCCGCCCTACAGGATTGTGTGGATTTGAGATAATAATCATCTTAGTTCTGCTATCTATCAATTTTTCCAAACTATCATAATCCATATGCCATTTTCCATCTTTGTTAACCAATCTATTCTCAACGAGCTGTCTGCCGTTGTTGAGCACTACCCTGAAAAATGGTGGGTAGACGGGAGGCTGGATTATGACCTTATCACCTGGTTGTGTCAGAGAATTTATCAAAAACGAAAGCATTGGAACTACCCCTGGTCCGTTAACTATCCATTCTTTCTCTACACATGCATCGTACCTTTTTCCGTACCACTGTATTATTGCGTTATAATAATCAGCTGATCTAAATGTGTAACCGAAGATTCCATGTTCAATTCTCCGCTTGAGCTGGTCAACAACGGTCTGTGGTGATTTAAAGTCCATATCAGCAACCCATGCAGGAATCACGTCATCACCATAGTTATTTAATATCATATCCCACTTGAATGAATCCGTATTTCTTCGCTCAACATATTCGTCAAAGTTGTAAGGATTTCCAAACATCGAACATTGCCTCCTTGTAGTTATCTTGCTCTCATAATTGATTATATAACACAACTATCAAAAAGCGAAATGCCCCTTTCAAGGGGCATTTCGTTCAAGTAATCGAAAAGCTGTTTTATTTTTGAAATCTTTATTCCCATTCAATCGTTGCAGGTGGTTTTGATGTTATATCGTACACTACCCTGTTTACTCCTTTAACCTCGTTAACAATCCTTTTTGCCACATGATTCAAGAATTCGTATGGTAACTTTGCCCAGTCGGCGGTCATTCCATCTTCACTTGTCACTGCTCTGAGTGCGATCACATTTTCGTATGTTCTATAATCTCCCATAACTCCAACAGTCTTGACTGGAAGCAGAACAGCAAATGCTTGCCAAACTTTGTTATACAATTCCCATTTCTTCAGCTCTTCGATAAATATTGCGTCTGCTTCTTGCAAAATTTTCACTGAATCTCTCGTGACAGGTCCGATAATTCTAACAGCCAGACCGGGTCCTGGGAAAGGATGTCTGTTTAGTATATTCTCGGGTAAACCGATTTCTTTTCCAATCATTCTTACTTCGTCTTTAAACAAATATCTTAAAGGCTCTACTATTGTGAATGGAAGTTTTTCTGGAAGTCCTCCAACATTGTGGTGAGTCTTTATTTTAGCTCCAGCTTTTCGTTCGGCAACCTTGCTTTCTATTACATCGGGATAGAGCGTTCCTTGAGCCAGATATTTAATATCACCGTGTTCTTCTTTCAATCTCATAGCTTCCTCGTAGAAGACATCGATAAATGTATGTCCTATTCTCTTTCGCTTCTCCTCAGGATCTTCTATCCCATCGAGAACAGAATAAAAACGTTCAGAGGCATCAACGTAATGTATTTTAATCCCAAGTCCTTCAAATTGTTTAAGAACTTCTTGTGCTTCGTTTTTTCTCAGCAATCCTGTATCGACAAATATAGGTATTAACTTATCAGGAACTGCTTTGTGGAGCAAGAGCGCTACAACGGAAGAATCGACTCCACCAGACAAACCAAGGATCACTTTTCCATCTATTTTCCTTCTTAAATCTTCAATTATCTCCTGTGCGACGTTTTTCATAGCCCAGTTTGGAGATAAATTAGCGACTTCTGATAGGAAATTCTTTAGAATCTCTTTTCCGAATTGAGTGTGAACTACCTCAGGATGAAATTGGACACCGTAGAACCTGTTATCAACACTTCTAATTGCGGCATAAGGCGAATTTTCGCTTTCGGCGATTACTTCGAAACCGTTGGGCAAAACTTCGACTCTATCGGAATGGCTCATCCAGACGGTGAACTTTTCAGGTAGATTTTTGAGGATTCCTACTTGTTTGAGGACTTTTAGTTCAGCAGGTCCAAATTCTCGATGCGAGGATTTTTCAACCTTCCCGCCAAGTTGGTGAACTATGGCTTGGAGTCCGTAACATATTCCCAAGACGGGTAAGTTGCTTTCAAAAACGTACTCAGGAATTTTCGGAGCATTTTCGTCGTAAATACTCGATGGTCCACCAGAGAGGATAAAAGCAACTGGATTAAGTTTTTCAACATTTTCCTTTGGCTCGTCATATGGGACCAATTCTCCGTAGGACCCAAGCTCTCTTACTCTTCTTAAGATAAGCTGTGTATACTGAGAACCGAAATCAAGCACCACAACTGTTTTGTGTTCCTTTCCTGCACCTGATATCTCGAGTTTTTTCATATTCTTCTCCCCCCACGGTAGTATTCTATTAGTATATTTAAAAACTACCATATCAAAGAAAGTATTTCAAGAAATCTTACATTACATTTCCTTTTCAGATAAAAATATTGCTACGGTATAGGGTTGAACCACTGTCAATATTTAAACTGTGGACTTTGTGTTTTTCCCAATTCGTTCACCTCTTTGATTTTGTGGCTCCTTTCAACAATTCCGATTGTTTATCAATGATCTTTCTAACATTCTCAAAAACTGAGTCTATTTCATCTTTTGACATAGCTTTGCTTGCTATGACTGAATCACTAAGATTTCCAGACTCGACCTTTTGGATTAAATCATTTATTTTCACTAATCTCTGGACTATTAATTTATCAACTAAAAGGAATATAACTATACCAATTAATACTATAACGACACTAAAAATAATTGCATGTCTCACAAACGCAGCGCGCACTATAGCCTTCAAAGAATCGACATAAACGCCTGTACCAAACCACCAATCGAATGGCTTGAAGTATTTTACATAGCTGTACTTTGTTTCAAGCTTATTCGTTGCAAAGTTCAGCCAGATGTATTCATAAAATCCTTCACCTTTTGTTTTTGCTACATCTCTCAAACCTCTTTGGACCCATCTTCCCTTAGGGTCCTGAACGTCCAAAAATTCTCCTCGTTTTCTATCGAAAGGTATAGCCACTGTGTTGTCCATATGGTACCCGAAAATGTAATTATGACCGTCGTCGTATTTCATACGGGATATAACTTCACTAGCCAAGTACATTGCTTCTTCTTTTGATAGCTCTCCTTTCTCATACAATGAATTGTAATAGTTCTACACCCCTTCGGCAGCTTCTGTTATCTCCTTTGCAACGTTTATTCTTTCATTCAATAAAGCTTTGTATCTCGAAATGTAAAGATATGGCAAAGCTATTACTGAGGCTATTATGAGAATAGGAACAACAGGGAACATAATCTTAACTCTCAAAGAAGATGTAAAAGTCTTTTCTGCTTTTGCCATATTTTTCCCTCCTCTTCAAAGAAATATTTTTGATTAGCCTCCTGAAATACGTTTTTTCTTATTTTTTCAAAAAATTCTTACTTCCCTTTCTTTTCCAAAAGAGTTTATCTAAAATCTTAATAATTTTAATTTTTTATCTTTAATGAATTAATTCATTATTTTTATGTCGCTTTATTCCTTCTTAGATTATTTTTTTTAACTACTTCCCCACCATTTTCCCTCAAACTAACCCTCTTATGCCCACCTGGTTTGTTCCACACTCTCACATTCCTTCGTCCTATTTGAGGTATGGTGAGTTTGCTTATTCTCGTATCCTGGTTACTTTCCTAATGGAGGTGACCGGCTTTCTCACCTATACATATACTCTC